>JAWODE010000421.1:0-9971 GCA_046483455.1 Candidatus Hydrogenedentota bacterium
CAAAGCCGAACGGTCCGAGCGTGCCCGCGAGAAAAAACGTACTAAGAAAACCACCGATGGATGGCCCGTGCATAGCCTGCATAGTCTGTTCACCGAGTTGGCGACGCGTTGCAGGAACACCTGCCGCGCGGGCCAAGGCAAGACCCTGCTCCGCTTCCAGCAACTTACCGAGACGACACCGTTCCAAACACACCTCTTCGAACTGCTCGAAATCAAGCCATAAAAGTCTGTACCCAGTAAGACCACAATTTGAATCTGTCCATCACGCTGCAAGACAACGGGTTGCTGTGCTTTCTGCCCTGGAACTTCGGTCTAAGAATGGTGGCGGCCTCCTCTGAATAACGCGGCCACGAACACCGCTGGCGCGGTGATCATGTGCCCGGGACGGTCATGTCCCCTCGGGGTTCACCAGGAGGCGTAGCGCCTTTCCGTCCGTGAGCTTCACCGGCAGCCCTTCGCTGAGCGCCTTGCCCGTCAGGACCTGCACCTCGCCGCTGTCAACGTCCTCGACGCGGTAGCGATGTGTGTTGTCGGGCTCGACGGTGAACCACTCGGGCACGGCGTTCATCCGCGGCCAGTCTTCCCGAAACCCCATGTGGATGCGGTGGCGCGGGATGTCGAACTGCAGCTTCCCCTCGTAATCCGTGTCGGCGCGCAGAAGTAGGCAGATGCCGTCGCCGCAGGGCGCCGCGCCGAGTTCCAGTCCCTGTACCCAAGGCCGTGCGATAGTGTTGCGCGTGTGCAGCATGGTGTGGATGAGCACGGTCCGCACGGTGTTCGCCTCAAGCTTGTGCACGCCCCAGAGCCGTTCCGGGTCTGTATGGTCGACCAGCAACGTCGCGATCTCGCGGTCGGCCCACAGGAAGCACTCGGGCACCGGGAACCGGTACAGCAGATACAACCCGCCCTCGACCGAGTCGGCCACGTTGTCGCGGGAACCGTGGTCCCAGTTGAACTCGAAGTAGCGGGGCTTGAGCAGCTTCGTCATGGGCTTGCGGATGGCTTCGTCGTAGCGGTGCGTACCGAGGGCACGGTCGTAGTCCAGGAAGCCGACAAGGTCGTAGCCCCAGCCGTCGCGGATGCCGACGCGGTCGTGGGGGCCCGGCTTGTCCTGCAATTCGCCGATGATAACGCCGTCGGAGTTGGTGCCGCGCTCAAGGATGGTGTCGAACATCTGTTCCAGGTGGGGCTGATACTCCTTGCACTTGTCGGGACAAGCGCCGTGGTCGACCGCGAAGAGGAGGCCCAGTCCGCCGATGATCTCGCAACCGTGGTCGGAGAGGCGTTTCGGGCAGAAGCCGCCGGGAAGCAGGTAGCTGTCCGCGAGACGATGCGCCCAATCAAGGTACTTCTGCTCACCTGTCATGCAGTACAGCCGCGGCAGGATCTGCAGCAGTTCGCCGTTGACCTCGATGTTTTTCGAAGGGATCTTCCCGTACGGCGTGTCGTAGCGGGCGTGTTTGAAAATGTCATCGACGATTCCGTGCATGCGGTCGAACCAGGGGTAATGCCTGCCCGTGATCTCGACGACGGGCACCAGCCCGTCCTTGGCGTATTCGCTGGCGCCAAAGACTATGGCGTCGAAGTCGCGCGTCACCTTCTCGCCGCTGTCCATGTTATAGGGCACCGGCAGCCGGTCAAGGTGGTTGCAGAGCCGCTGCTCCGCCTCCAGAGTCTCAATCATGACGGTGTCGAGCAGGTCGCGGTCGGTGTACCAGGCCGCCCAGATGTAGAAGGGGTAACAATCCGCTGCCGTGTCGCGGTAGGTCCACTCCGGCCCCGTGGGACGGAACAGACCCGACGGCTCGTCCCGCACCGGCATGCAGCATTCGTGCAACCACCGCTGCACCTTGCTCAGCGCAATCCCTGCGTACTGCGCTGACCGGGCCGCGCGCTCCCAGTCAGGTTCTTCCGGCGCCGGGTCCCAGAGCCTACGCACGTCGTCGCTCATCTCGAATCCGGACATCTTTGCCCAGTACGCCGACTGTCTCCCGTCCGCCGAGATACGCCTGGTACGGACGGGAGTCACCTTCGGCGGCACTGTGGACCGGCCGGTCACCCGCACGCCCGCGAGGAACGCGACGGACGATTGCCCCTTGCCGAAGAGGACCACCGTCTTGTCCGGCTCAAGTTCCTCCAGCGGAACCTCGACCCATTCGTAGGAGTGTTCCCGCACCTCCGCCATCGACCCCTTCTTCTCGCCGTACTCGTAGTACAGCGTGCGTTTGCTCGAGCCTTTGCTGCCGAAAAGCACCTCGAAGCGATCATCGGGTTTCACATCCGCCGGTAGCGTGACCTCCAGCCGCCACTCCGCCAGCCAGTAGTAGCGGGTGCGGTCGTACTCCTGCGGCCCGTCCTTGAACAGCACTTCCGCCGCCGACGCACCGAAGGAAACAGCAAGCACGCAACACAGCATCATTCTTGTTTTCATGGTTATCCCCGTACGCTTTTCCGGTCATTGCAAGGACCGGCCGCGGTCCGCATTCCTGTCATTTCGCCCCGAAGGGAGAGGTCTCGTCCCGCCCCTGATTCCCGAAGGCCCGGGCATGATGAGCCGAGATTTCCCATCTGAGTGGCCCGGAACCGGTCCGGACACGTCTGTAACAGCATATTTTATAGCTTCCGTCATAACAAGAGCGTTTTGGCAGCGGCGACCTGAGTTTCGAAGCTGCTTCCATGGCAACAACCCCCGCCTGTGCCGCCGTAGGGATGGCTTGGGCATATTCGGGCATAGTGTTCTTTCCAATGACTAACGCTTTGTGTTCCCTCCTTGCTGCGACCCAGGTTGGTGACGATGAATCCGACAGATCCCGCTATCTTGAAGTCTGACCCCGTGAAACGCCCCTGTTTACAGGGTCAAACGAACGCACGGATCACAGAGATGACTACCCCATCTGGGAAATCCGGGTTTACCCACCTCAAGAAATTACCCAACATACCTGCTACCAATTTTGTCTTTCCCCGGTGAAACGAGGTACCGCTTTCTTGCGCTGTCCAGGGGCCAGACATTCGGCTATGGCCAGCGAGGCCCTTTGTGGGTATAATCAACTCAGAAAGAAGGCCGCTTTGGGGGTACGTAATGGCAGATTCCGACGATCTCACGCTGTACACCGAATGGCGTCACGCAAAAGACCGGCAAGCGTTTGAAGAATTGGTGTCCCGCCACGCGCCGATGGTGTATGGGGTATGCCGCCGCATGCTGATTTCCCCGTCCGACGCCGAGGAGGCGGCGCTCGAAACCTTTCAGATACTCGCCCATAGCCCGACGGGGCCCAGGACGCATCTCGCTACGTGGCTGCACGCGGCCGCGGCAACCCGCGGCTTGCAGCGTGCCCGTTCCCGGCAGCACCAGTCCTCGAGCGACACCACAAAGGCTGCCCCCACCAACGAGATTACTTGGGAAACTCTTCAGAGGGCGATTGATTCCGCTCTCCTTGCCGTGCCGTGGGAAATGCGCATTCCGATCATTGGCCAATACGTCGAGGACAAGACGCAACCCGAAATCGCGGATGAGGTCGGTCTCGACCGCCAGCGCGTTATTTCGAACAGCGTCACGGGCATCGAGCTCTTGCGAAAAGAACTGGCTAACCGCGGAATGGCGCTCGATGCGTCGCGTCTGAAGGAATTACTCGCTACCCATATGGTCGAGCCGGTGCCTTCTTCGTTGGCCCCGAAACTCGCCGAACGCGCTATTGCCGATCCCCTTATGGGGCGTCGTCTCGCTACCGGATTCGAGTTGGATGAGACCATCAAGAAGACTTCGGCAACTGGGTGGATGCTTCCGCTGGTTGCCGTGGCCATTGTTGCAGCAGTCATTTTCTGGGTTGCGCGAGGTCGCGATGCGGATGCGCCCGATGCGCCGCCGGCAACGGCCCCCGTGGAAACGGCCGAGACGACATCCCCGCCTTCGCCCGATGACCGCGACTCGCGCATACCCGGGCCGGATGGTGCATCCACGGAGGTGCCGGGAACCGAGACCATGCATGCGTCGCCGACAGCGCCCGATCGCCCGGCCCCCGAGCAAACCGTCTCGTACCAGGGTACCGTCCGCGACGCCGCAGGAAATCCCATTACTCAGGCCAAGGTGTTTGCGGGGACGTTGCCAACGGAGCCGGCGCAGGCCGAAGCAGAGTTCCTCACCGGTCCCCTGGGTGCGTTTGAGTTGAATGAAATTCCCGCGGACACGCGCCAGGTCAGCGCCTGGCATGAAGCCTATAAACCCGTGACGGTCGAGGTGTCCAGCCAGACGGCATCACCGATCGAAATTACTCTCACGCCCGCCGCGCGCGTCAGTGGCATTGTCACTTATATTGGCTCACCGGTTCCTGAACAGACGGTCGAGTTGGTGGATTCGACGGGCAACACCCTGCGCACCCAAACAGGGGAAGACGGCACGTTCCTGTTTACAGACGCCGACCCCGGCACGGTGGAGTTGCGAGCTCATCTCGAGGCCATGGAACCCGTGAACCGCCGCCGTACCATGTACAGCGCGGCCGTACTTGAGGCGGGGCTCACCACCGACGTGGACTTTACCTTCGGCGCTCTCGATGCCGCTATTGAGGGGAGCGTTACCTTCAACCAAGAGGTCGCCCGTGGTGCAAAGATTATCGCCGGCGTACAGACACCGAGCGGTGGCGAAGAACTGTTCGACGTGGCCGTTCAAAGCGACGGCACGTTTCTTATCGAGGCGCTTCCCGCGGGACCGACAATTCTCCAGCTCCAGGGGCTGCGTGCCGGGCGCACCGAGCACCTCCGAAGCGCAAGCCTTCAAACCCGTAGCGGGCAGACAACACCCTACGATTTTGTATTATCCGGCAATTCGACCGTTATTGTTCAGGTTTCCGGCGTGGTACCCGGGGCGACGGGCATTGTGGGTGTGATCGAGCCAGGGACCTCGTTGCTCGATTTCGATGGGGTGGATTCCAAGCTCGTTCCCACAAACCTACTCGCACGCATTCCGTTAACTCAGGACGGAGAATATACCCTCGAGGGGCTCGAAGGAAGGGCGTGTACTATCTGTGCCTATGCGGAACCTCCGCCCCTTTCCCCGCGGGAAAGTCCGGAAACGGAAGAGAGTCCGCCACCGCCTTTATACGATGCGGCGGGAATTACTCTGCAGCCCGGTGCCGAAACGGTTATCGTGCTCCAGCTTCGTTAAAGAGCTATTTGGCCGTATACCCGGCGTCTACGGGAATCGTCGTTCCCGTGATATACGCTGAAGCTTCGCTCGCCAAGAATACGATAATGCCTTTTAAGTCCGTATCGGTGGCCAGTCTGCCGAGGAAGGTTTTGTCGCTGTACTGACGCACAAACGGCTCGGGATGGTCCGGCGTCTGGTATCCTCCGGGCGCGACACAGTTGCACCGGACATTTTGGAGTCCGTAGTAACTACCTACAAAGCGGGTGAAATTGATTATTCCGCCTTTATGGAAGAAGTAGTCGGGCGACCAGCCGCTCATGTTCGTGCCCCGGTAAATCGTGGGATCGGGTCCGATAAGCCCCTGAATCGAGCCGATGTTAATGATGGAACCACTTTCTTTTTCGGCCATGATGTCGCCGAAGGCACGGGTTATCACGAAAAGCCCGGTCGCGTTCACCGCCATGCTATAGGCGAAGGTCGAGGCGTCGCTTTGGAACCCGTTCTTCATGGGCCGCGCGACGGAATTGTTCACGAGAATATCGATTGTCCCCGCCTGTTCCATAATCTGGTCGCGCAAGGCCAGGACCGAGTCTTCGTCGCTCTGGTCGTACTGGAGGGCCGTCACGTCGCGGCCTTTGTCGCGGTGTGCTGCCGCCACTTTTTCGAGAGCATCGTGGTTGCGCGCCGCCGTGAACGTTTTTGCCCCAGCCTCTGCGAGCGCCTCGACGATCTGGCGTCCGTACAGCCCCGCGCCGCCGGTCGCAAGAGCCACCTTTCCTTTGAGCGAAAACATGTCCAGAACTTCCATGGCTCATCTCCCTTCGCGCTGTTTCTTCAAGTAGCCGGCTTCTTGCTCGCGAAACCCGGCTGCAATTTCTTTGTAATAGTGACTCAAAGCGATGACATCCGCTCCCAAGTTCACGAAACGGAACCCCAAATCAATCAATTCTTGCAAGTTGGCCAAGCTACCGACGGTTCCAGCGACCTTCCCGTGCTTGTTGGCGTATTCGGCGACACGGCGGCGCGCTTCGAGTAACTGCGGATGATCGAATTGGCCCGGCGCACCAATCCCATGGCTGAAATCGCCCGGTCCGAATAAAATGATGTCGATGCCTTCCAGCGCGCAGATCGCTTCCAGATCGTCCAGGGGTTCGGGGTCCTCGATCTGCAAGATGATAAACCGTTCCTGGTTGGCCTGCTCGAGATATTCGGTAAACGGGACATTGCAGTATTTGCCGTCGGCATTGCCGCCATCTACGGGGCGCCGTCCCACGGGATGAAACCGCGTCATGCGGACCACGTTTTTTGCGTCCGCCAAGCTCATTACATGGGGCACCATAATGCCCGTGGCGTCCAACTCGAGGGGGCGGATATAATCGCTGTAACTTCCTCGCGCGACCCGGACGACAACGTCGACGTCGTACACTTTTGCAGCGTAAATCTGCTTTTCGATGTCGGAGAGCACGTTCGGCCCGTGTTCCATCCCCAACCAGACGCAGTCAAAATCGAACATCGCGGCGATCTCGGCGGCACGGGCATCGTAAAGATTCAGTTTGGTGCAGCAGACAAGGCCTCCCTCACGTAGCTTCTTCAAAACACGGCTGGGGCGCATGTGCATCGTTCTTCCTTTCTCGAAAACACCGGGCTTTCGGTTCACTCGATTTCGTTTAAGGGTATTTCCCGCCCCTTTTCTTCGCGGCTTCGTATCCCCGCGATGACCAGTTTCATCAGTTCCTCGGTTTGCGAGAAGGGGAAAGGATACACGCCCGAGCGCAGGTAATTCACGAATGTCACAAGCTGGGCCTTGAAACTGAAGAACGAATCCATGCTCTTCATGTGTGTGGAGCCTTTGGTGCCGCACAGCAGGAGGTCGCCGAAACTGCCGTACATGTCGCCTGTAGCAATCACCACTACATCCATCCCGTGTGCATGCTTTAAATGCACCACGTTGCGCTCGAATGTACCGGTGTTGCGTACCGACACGAACCCCGGCCCGACGATAGGGTACATGCCTTCGAGGGCGTGAATGCCGTAGCGCTCCCACGTTTTCGGCGTCGTGATGGTGACGTAACGCAATGGCCCCAAGTTGTGCGTTGACGCGCGATAGGGCAGGTATTCTTTGCAGTACCGCATCGAGCTCGAGGACAAGATGGGCCGCCCTTGTTCGATGATCCACTGCCTGAACTGCGCGAGGTCCGGCTCGTTATCCACGAGCGGCTTGTCCACAAAGACCGGCAGCCCAGCCTCGACGAACGGCCGGCACCGCTCCACGTGCTCGTGACCTTTGTCGGTCGCCACGATGACGGCATCGACTTCGCCGATCACGTCCTCGGCGCGGTCAACCACGCTCGGAATGCGCGAGGCCGCCGCGACCTTGGGCGCATCTTCGGGGTCGTCGGTCCATATGTGCGTGACTTTCGCCCCCGGAATGCCCAGGTTCTCTTTGGGTTCCTTGGACAGATAATCGGGAATGGTAGAGAAGGGGCACTTCGCCATCTCCTTCGGTTCATATCCATTAAACATGGCGCTCCACGAATAGGGGTGCCCATTCCCATCGACCATGCCCAGCATGGCTAACGTGAGTTCCTTGTCTCCGAATCCAGTGAACGTTGTCATGATTTCTCCCCAAACTACGTAGTTTATACGCCGAGTTTCTTGTATTCGTCGTGGAAATAGCGCCGCAAATTTTCCTGCACCTTGCCGGGCAAAGGCGAATCGCATTCTGCCATCAAGGTGGCCACCTTCTCATGGGCACGTTCGAGCATCGAGGGCGTCTCTTCATACCCGCCACCGAAATCGAACAGCTCATGGTGAAAAAACTCATCCCCGCCCATCAGAGACAAGGTCAGATCATCCGTGAGAAAATGCGCGCCTGGTCCGGCAGCCATCAACCGGTCCAGGGCAAGTTTTGTCTCGTCCATGGGAATGCCGCGAAGCAAGTGTTCCGCGGCGCGCAACCACGCTTCGTGAATCACCATCATTTCAGCGGACATCCCGTTGGCGTTGTGGCACGAACCGATCCCGGACAGCATGTCCGCGCCGGAAGCCCGCGCGGCCGCCATGAACAAAATGCCTTCGGCGCCGTTTTGCGGATCGTACCGGTACGTGAGCGACCCGCCGCATTCGGCCGAACAGGGGAGTCCATACGCTTTCGCGAGTTGCACCTGGGCGGCTTTCCACAACACTTTGTCCAGCGTGTAATAGAGGTCGCGCATCGACCGCAAGTTCGTGACGGACGGTCCGAAGCCGTAAAGGAACGGATGACCGGGTCTCACCATCTGTGTCAACGCCGCTATGAAGAGGTTTTCCGCATGGCCCTGGAGGAGTGTCCCTGCAAGGGTATAGGGCGATGTCGAACCCGCCATGGGGCAAATGGTGGGCGTCACCGGAAAATCGTAATCGCACGCCTGAAGCAGCAAATCACCGTTTATCCCTGCCAGTGTCAAGGGCGAGACGACCGCCACACCGACGGTGATCAAGCGGCTCCCACCCAGATCGCGGCCATCGGCCAGTATCGTGCCGATCTCGAGCCACTGCTGAAAGCTCTCCCGCGTCGCCGCCAAGACGCAATAGTGCTTGCCAAAATGGAGGAGATGCTCCTCGAGAGCGCGAAGACTGGAATGGGGACCCTCGATATCGGCCACGGGAAAGTCCATTCGGCTGGCCGCGGCGACACAGCCCATTTTCTGTGCGATGACGCTGTGCACGCGCAGGTCGTCGAGCACCGGGCGTCTGGGTTGCTGCCGCTCGTAATCGATAATACAGGGATCGGTCACGATGGCCAGGCAATGCGGCGTCCCTTCTCCGAAAGTAACCTGTGTGCCGTCTTGCCAGGACAGGTGAAATGTCGCGGGGACCTGTGCCACCAGTTCGCGCAGCAGTTCTTTCGGAATCCGGACGCGTTCGGCAGTATCCTCGACCTTAGCGCCCGCGGCTTTAGCCTTAGCCCGCAAATCAGGATGAGTGACCCGGAAGCCGGTCGTCTCCAAAAGCGTCTCCGTGGCTTTCTGGGTGCGCGCAATATCACCTTGGGTGAGCACTTCGAATGCTATTGGAAAACGCCCCATATTCCTTCCCTCGAAACGTAGTGGTCGGGGCGGTACGATAACCTATCGCAGCCGGAAATTAAAAACCCTTTGTTCGTGTCGTGGCTTATGCGCTTGCTCGTTTTTTGTCTCCAACTGGAGGCATTTCTCCCCGCGATTGTGATACCCTTACCCTGTTTGCGGGGCTGTCTTGGTCTTTAGCGATAGACGAGCGAGGAGTACGGCTTTCATGGAAACCTTGACCCTGGCCCTCGGTGACCGGGGATACTCCATTCACATCGGTATAGACATTCTTGAGCAATTACCCGAAGAATTAGCGCGCTTGAATGCAAAAAACGCGGTGGCGGTGTGCACCGATGCCAACGTGGCCGATATCCATGCCGAGCGCGTTATGGAACTCGTTCGCTCGGCGGGTCTTCGTCCGGTGCTCTGCGTTATGCCCGCCGGAGAGGAGGCAAAACAGTTCGCGCGCATCGAGGAATTCTGCGGAATGTTTCTTGAAGCCGGGTTAGACCGCTCGAGCGTCGTGCTGGCCTTGGGGGGCGGCGTTCCCGGGGATGTGGCGGGGTTTGCCGCGGCTACGTTTATGCGCGGCGTGCGGTTCGTTCAAATCCCGACTACGATCGTGGCCCAAGTGGACTCGAGTGTCGGCGGCAAAACCGGCGTCAATCATGCCCTCGGGAAGAACACCATCGGGGCGTTTCACCAGCGAGGCGTGCACCACCTCGGCAAAAAAAACCCGTGTATGTGCCCCCGCAGAGAGACTCTTCTGCGGGAACCGGGAC
>JAWODE010000449.1:0-5250 GCA_046483455.1 Candidatus Hydrogenedentota bacterium
TGTCGGTCGTCGGAGTGGTCTGGTCAGGAGACCAGACCACAGCGAACGCGGAGACCAGACCACAGCGAACGCGGAGACCAGACCACAGCGAACGCGGAGACCAGACCACAGCGAACGCGGAGACCAGACCACAGCGAACTGGTTTCCACAATACAACTTACAATCCGCTCCCTAACGGAGGGCGGGTTTTCCAACCCGCCATTTCTTATCCAACACGTTACCGATGCAGGCGGGAGCCTGCGCCACACCGGTGTATAGCCGTCGCCCTGGCGCTCGGTGGGATAGATGATCGGCGAGGGCGCCGGTCCCACACCGCTCTTCTTTTACGCCGCCCCGGTCCCACACTCAGTGACTCGTATCGAGGTAGCATGACCTTTCAGGTCATGATTCAACTTTCCCTGGTTTATCCGGTCTATGCCAATCCCCGGGCTTTTTCGTATTCCTGTATCTTGTCTTCGTGGCGCAGCGTGAGGGCGATCTGGTCCCACCCGTTGACAAGGCGTTCCTTCAAGAACGGCTCCAGCTCGAACGCGATGGTTTCGCCGTTGGGTTTGGTGATGGTCTGGGCAGGCAAATCAACGGTGAGCGTGTAACCTTCCTGGGCGCGGACTTCCTGGAACAATTGCTCGATGGTCTCCTCGGGCAGGCGGATAGGCAAGACGCCGTTGTTGATACAGTTGTTATAGAAGATATCGGCAAACGAAGGCGCCAGCAGGCAACGGAACCCATAGTTTTCGAGCGCCCACGGCGCATGCTCGCGTGACGACCCGCACCCGAAATTGTCCTTGGTCAACAAAATGCTCGCACCCTGGTACCGCGGCGCGTTCATCTCGAAATCGGGGTTGGGCGTCTTCCCGTCGTCGAGATACCGCCAATCGTAAAACAGGGCATCCTCGTAACCTGTGCGGGCCACCCGTTTGAGGAACTGTTTCGGGATGATCTGGTCGGTATCGACATTCAGCGCCTCGAGCGGGGCAACAATGCCGGTCAGTGTCGTAAATGGTTTCATGCGCTTACTCCTTCAACAAAGGCATTCGGCATTTTGGTCCTTCGTTCAATCGTATCTATGCACGTAGACGCGCTGGTAATGGTAACGTCCTGAATGCGCGGTGCCGCCGTGGCTGCCGAAGTCGAGTAGGACGCCCACGATCAACGCCGCAAGGCCCCAGCCGTGGAGACCACCCAGCGAATTGACGGCCAACGCATACGCACAGGTGGTGTACGGCAGGAAAAAGAAACCCAGCACCGGCCAGAGGATACTTTCAAACGCCCGGCCGCCGTACCCGCTCAACCACATCACGAACAGCGCGAGCCGGGGAAAAATGACCGCAAGCACACCTAGACAACAACCCATGGCCGCCTCCTTCGCATCTCTTTATTGGTAATCCCAGTCGCGAATGTCCACGAAATGCCCTTCGATGGCCGCGGCAACGGCCATGGCGGGACTCACCAGGTGCGTACGCCCGCCCTTGCCCTGGCGTCCCTCGAAATTACGGTTCGAGGTGGCCGCGCAGCGGTCGCCGGGATTCAAGACATCGGCATTCATGGCCAGACACATCGAGCAACCGGGTTCGCGCCACTCGAATCCCGCCTCCTTGAACACTTGGTCCAGGCCTTCTTTCTCGGCCTGTACCTTGACCTGTTGCGAGCCGGGCACCACAATCGCTTGCTCGATGTTCGAACTCACTTTATGGCCCTTCGCGACCTTGGCGCCTTCGCAGAGGTCCTCGATGCGGCCGTTGGTGCATGACCCGAGAAACATCTTGTTGATTCGGATGTCTTTGATCGGCAGACCCTCCGGCAAATCCATGTAGTCGAGGGCCTTTTTCGCGGCCAGCCGCGCATTGGTATCCGCGATGTCGCTGAGTTTGGGCACGGTTCCGTTCGCGCCCGTGACCATGCCCGGGGACGTCCCCCACGTCACTTGCGGTTCGATCGCTGTCCCGTCGAGTTCAACCACCGTATCGTAGGTACACTCCGGATCGGACGCCCAACCCTGCCACCCGCTCACCAGCTCATCATGGCTCTTGTCTTTCGGCAGATAGGGTCGGTCCTGAAGGTAGTCAAAGGTCGTTTCGTCGGGAGAAACCAAGCCGCCCCGCGCGCCGGCCTCGATGCTCATGTTGCACACCGTCAGACGGCCTTCCATGGACATATTACGGATGACGTCGCCCGTATACTCGATCACGTAGCCGGTGCCGGCGGCGGTTCCGATCGTGCCGATGATGGCGAGGATCACGTCTTTCGGGGCGATCCCCCGGCCGAGGGCGCCCGTGACCCGCACTTCCATGGTCTTGGATTTGCGCTGCAGCAGCGTCTGAGTGGCGAGGACATGCTCGACTTCGCTGGTCCCGATGCCGAACGCCAATGCCCCCAACGCGCCGTGGGTGGCCGTATGCGAGTCGCCGCATACAATGGTGAAGCCCGGCTGGGTCAGACCGAGTTCCGGTCCGATCACGTGCACAATGCCGTTGAACGCGCTGTCCATGGCGAAGCATTCAACCCCGAATTCTTCGCAATTGCGGAGCAAGGTCTCGACTTGTGTCCTAGAAAGCAGGTCCGCGATGGGTTTGCCGCGGTCCGTGGTGGGGATGTTGTGGTCCATGGTCGCGAAGGTAAGCTCGGGGTGCCGCACCGTGCGGCCCGCCAGCCGCAGCCCTTCGAAGGCCTGTGGAGACGTTACTTCGTGCACGAAATGCCGGTCGATGAACAGGATGGAATCCTGCCCCGGCTCCTCGTGCACCACATGGGCGTCCCAGATTTTCTCGTAGATATTCTTTGCCATTCCAGTTGGTCCTCTGCATTCGTTTCCGTCATGTCTAGTATTGACACTCAATTCACTGGATTTATGCCGCAATTCCTGCGCGGAATCCACCGCCAGTATGCGCCCGAACCCGCTAGCGCGGTCTTTGTCAACACAGAATTTTATGCGCAGAGCCATAGCTTACCGTAATAGCCGCCCCCATCGCCACTCGGTGCGATTTTCGTCCGGGACAATCGCAGTCACTTGCGCCCGAAAACGGTTGTTGTGGTGCCGACGAATTGTAACGCAATCGTCCTACTTGCATTCCAAACTCCGGTGTGGGACCGCCGCCCCCGGCGGTCATTTCCTGCCCGGGTATCACTTTTTTGCGACCGGCGAGGGCGCTGGTCCTACACCGCTCCCGTGTTACACCCGGGGTCCGTGTCTGTCCGTGTTTACGAATTGGAGACCTGTCGGTCGTCGGAGTGGTCTGGTCAAGAGGCCACAGCGAGCCATTTCCTCACGTCCGCCGGGCTCAAGGCCCGGCACATGGCATGACTCGCGAATATTACCGGCCTTCAGCCCTTGCCTTTTTCCATGTTGTTTTCCTAGCCCTTTAGGCCAGGTCTGGTATATCTCGCGCCGTTGGCGCTTCATGGATAGGTACGCGGGGTATCTTGCCTCCCCCTCAGTTGAGGCAGGGTTACCCGCGATTCGGGTCTCAGGCGCGGAATTGCGAGGTTGCGTGCAAGCGTTATATGATTAGTGGCTCCGTAAGACTTTCTCATTTGCGTTTTGCCGTTCCAGGGGTGTGCACATCGCCGTGGAGAGTGCAGCACCCGGTTCTCAATTGCATAAAAGTATTCGGAAAGGAAATTGGATGTTGTTCGATTTCGACATGATCAAAGAAGTTTACGCGACGATGGCCCAGCGCGTGCAGGCCGCCCGCGAATTGGCGGGTCGCCCGTTAACGCTCAGCGAGAAGATTCTATACAGCCATTTGTATGGCAGCATGCCTTCTGAACCGTATACGCGCGGCGAGTCTTACGTAAATTTTCGTCCCGACCGCGTGGCCATGCAGGACGCGACGGCCCAGATGGCGCTGTTGCAGTTTATGCAAGCAGGGAAAGAGAAGACGGCTGTGCCCGCGACAGTCCATTGCGACCACTTGATTTTGGCGGAATCGGGCGCAAGACCCGACCTGGCGGCGTCCCTCGATATGAACAAGGAAGTTTTCGAGTTTCTGGCGTCGGTATCGAACAAGTACGGTATTGGTTTTTGGAAGCCCGGCGCGGGGATCATCCACCAAGTCGTGCTCGAGAACTACGCGTTCCCCGGCGGGATGATGATTGGCACCGATTCGCACACGCCCAACGCCGGGGGCCTGGGGATGGTGGCCATCGGCGTCGGCGGTGCCGATGCCGTCGACGTAATGGCCGGTATGCCGTGGGAGTTAAAATTCCCGAAGCTTATCGGCGTCAAATTGACCGGCGCAATGAGCGGTTGGACCGCCCCCAAGGACGTGATTCTCAAACTTGCGGGCATCCTGACCGTCAAGGGCGGCACCGGCAGCATCGTTGAATACTTTGGGCCCGGTTCCGAGAGCATGTCCTGCACGGGCAAGGGCACGATATGCAATATGGGCGCTGAAATCGGCGCAACCACGTCGACATTCGCTTTCGACGATTCGATGGTTCGGTTTATGGAGGCAACGGGTCGCGAGGAAGTTGCCGAAGCGGCGGCGGCGATCGGCGAGCACCTGCGCCCCGATCCCGAAGTCTACGAAACCCCCGACGCCTTCTATGACGAGCTGATTGAAATCGATCTTTCTACGCTTGAACCGCATTTGAACGGGCCATATACGCCGGACTTGGCGACGCCTGTTTCCGAGATGCGCGAGGCCGCCGAGAAAAACGCCTGGCCTGCAAAGGTCGAAGTAGGCCTCATCGGCTCCTGCACCAATTCGTCGTACGAAGACATGACCCGCGCCGCCTCGATTGCCCGACAGGCCCGCGAGAAAAAGCTTCCGACAAAAGCCGAGTTCACCATCACACCCGGCTCGGAAACCGTGCGCTACACCGTCGAGCGCGATGGATTGCTCAAAGATTTCGAGGCCATCGGCGGCGTGGTGTTGGCCAACGCATGTGGGCCATGCATTGGACAGTGGGCGCGGCACCGTTCAGGACCCGAGGACCAGCCGAACACGATCGTTACCTCGTTTAACCGCAATTTCGCGAAGCGGAACGACGGCAATCCCAAAACCCACGCCTTTGTCGCGTCGCCCGACACGGTTACGGCGTTGGTTCTCGCCGGCGAATTGGGGTTCAATCCCATCACCGACACACTGGTCAACGAAGACGGCGAGGCGGTAAAACTCGACCCCCCGGTTGGCCAGGAATTGCCACCGGACGGGTTCGCTGTCGAGGACGCCGGGTACCAGGAGCCCGCCGCGGACGGCAGGGGCATCGAAGTCGTCATCAAACCCGATTCCGAACGCCTGCAACGCC
>JAWODE010000491.1:0-8525 GCA_046483455.1 Candidatus Hydrogenedentota bacterium
GCCGCGCCCGTCTTCCGATTCCCAATTCCAAAGGTTCATGTCGAAGTGCTCGCCCAGGGTAGCCAAGTCAAAGAAGCCCGCGAGGTTCATCGCGCTGTAGCCGTAGGACTTTGTGCGGGCGAGCTCGTGGGGCTGGCGGCCGTCGGGTTGGAAGTGTTTGGCAATGCGGTTCTCGGGGACGCTTTCGAGGACTTCCCGGGCAATATCGCGACGGTTCGTGAACAGGGCATACGTCGCGGCCTGAACATCGTACCAGGTACCATGGTTGTTGCGCGTGTTGCGTTCGTTCTTTCCATAGGGATGGGTGAGAATCCAGTCGAGATATTCTGAGAACCATTGCTGCAGACCCTGCTGGTCTTGCTCCGTCCAAGCCTCCGAGCCTTGCAGCATGCCGACGGCGTCGAGGAGGCGGGCCAGGTGCGCGGTGTCGATAATGCCAATGCCGCGGCCGTCCACGCGTCCGGGGATAGCCTGGCCGTATTTGAGGTTCGGATTCATTCGCGTATTCTCATTGAGGTACCACACCCGTAACAGCGTTGCGGCGTGTTCGGCGTAAAGTTCCTTGCCCGTCAAGAAATAGGCGAGCGCGAGTGTCCGTACGGCTCGGGCCATTGCGCTCTGACCGACGTTATCGTATTCGTTGCGCTCGGGATTGACCTCACCATCGCGGCGGACATAGGGGAGGCCGTCGTCGGTATCCGGGTTGGGCCACCAGTAGGGCCCGACGCTCATGTAGTCGTGCTTATCGCCGCTGGGCGGGGTCATGGGTTTGTCCGTGACCGAAAACGGGCCTTTGTTGAGGGCGGCCTCGGCTTCTGCGAGCAGTTTGTCCATAGCGGGTTTCAAGGCAGGGTCGCCGGCCGCAACCCGTGCGCGCACCTCGATGAGCTTGCTTGCATCGGTTAAGAACACGCGGGGCGTGCCCGTTTGGGGCGGCTGCGCGCTGCAGGCGAA
Source organism: Candidatus Hydrogenedentota bacterium (assembly GCA_046483455.1). Lineage (GTDB taxonomy): Bacteria > Hydrogenedentota > Hydrogenedentia > Hydrogenedentales > SLHB01 > UBA2224. Next base: position 955 of record JAWODE010000491.1, read on the forward strand.
TCCCATGCAGCCGACAAACGCAATCATCAAAGCATTCCTCATGCATCAACTCCCGGTTTTGGTTCGGGTTTTCTATTCCTTGCCGCGGCCGTCAAACCACCACGTCTGGAATTCTTCGAAGGCGCAGGCGAGGGCATCGACGTTCTCGGGGGAGGTGGGGGGATAGATGCCCGCGATGAATTCCAGACCGCCTTTTCGTGATCCTAGCAGACGCACCTCCTCTTCGATCAACTCGCGAATCTCCTGGCGCGTGCCGAAGGGGATGATGCGTTGGCGGTCGACATCGAGGCGGATACAGAGGCGGCCTTTGAGTTCCCGGCGGAGGTTGTCAATGCCGTTACAGAGGTCCTGGGGGTTGATGATGGACACACCGGCGAAGACCAGTTCGTCGAGGAGGTCCATGATGTAGCCGTCGCTGTGGAGCATCACATGGCGGCCTCTTTCGCGGCAGGGTTTAATGAGTTTTTCGTACGTAGGCGTACAGTATTTGCGAAACATGTCGGGACCGATAATCGAGGATGTCTGGGTGCCCAAATCCTCTCCCATCTCGATGCAATCCACGTCCATGGCGAGATACTGGTCGATCAGCGCCCGGTTATGGCGGTACAACACGTCGATGAGGTCCCACAACCGCGGCTCTTCCATGGCCATGTCGATCATGGTGTTATCGAATCCCCGCAAGTAGGTCAGGCGCATGAAGAAAAAGCCGTGGGGTAGTCCGCCCCAGGTGATTTCGCCCTTCGCTTTGGCCGTCTCGATGCGACGGCGCTCCTGAGCCCAGTCCATGGGCCCGCGATCGGCGGTGGTCATGGGGTCCGGCGCCTGCCAGGACTCGAAGGCTTCCCAGGATTCGAGCGGATGCTCCGTGACGACGCCCTCGATGCCGTTGGTGTCCGTGGTCCATACACAGCCCCATGCATCCTTGAAGGGAACGCCCGCGGTATAGGCGGGTCCGAAATCGAAGCTATCCCAATCGCGTTTGCCCTTCTCGAAATCCGGCCAAATGCGGGGATGCCGCGCGACGACGTTCTCGAGATCGTCGCGCCACTGGTCCCACGATGCGTTGGATATGTGGATGTGCATCGGGGTGTACTCGGGATACTGGAATGACGCGTTTCGCAGGTAGTTTTCCCGGTATGTGAGCGGCATACGCTCCTCCTTTCGATGATCACCATCGCCATTGTAGAGAATCTGCCGGGGGAAGACCACGCTACAGCGGGGCAAGTTCCCGTGCGTCCGTGTCCGTCCGTGTTTGCGGTCCGGCTCCTCGCGGCGGTCAAGCGCGATTTGGCACGGGTTTGCCCAATCGCCTAAAATAGGTCTTTGCAAGCAAAGGCCGTTATGGATAACGCGCCGCTTATGGAAGTGAATTTTCAAAACCCTTATTGATGAGGAGTGCTCTCATGACCGCAGAACGCAAACCCACGCGTAGACAGTTTCTCGCCACGGCCGCGGCAGGTATTGCGGCACCCTATTTTGTGCCCGCAAAGGCCTTCGGGGCCAACGACCGCGTCAATGTCGGCTATATCGGCTGCGGACGCCGTGCGGGCGGTTTGCGGGGCGTTCCCGGCAACGCCCACGTGTATGCGCTGGCGGACGTCAACAATCGGCGTCTTGAAGCGTGGGCCAAAGGGAAATTGGGTCGAGAATACGGCATTACCGATGACAAACTGTTTCAGGACTACCGGGAGATGCTCGCGCTCGACGAACTGGATGCCGTCATCATTTCGTCACCCGACCACTGGCATGCATTGCATGCGATACACGCCATGGAAGCAGGCAAGGACGTCTATGTCGAGAAGCCCATGACATTGACGATCCGCGAAGGACGGTTGATGGTTGAGGCGGCCCGGGCAAACAATCGCATCTGCCAGGTGGGTAGCCAGCAACGTTCTATGCCGGAAAACCGTGTCGGATGCGCGTTGGTTCGTTCGGGGCGTATCGGGAAGGTGCACACGGTGCATGCCGCGAATTTCCCCAGCCCCTGGGAATGCACCTTGCCGGAAGAGGAAGCGCCGGAGTACATCGATTGGGATATGTGGTGCGGTCCGACGGCCTACCGCGGCTATCATGAAAAGCTCTACACGCCGCGCGGAGGCCGGAAGGGCCACGAGTGGGGCTGGATATCGTTCCGCCCCTATTCCGGCGGCGAGATGACCGGCTGGGGCGCGCATGGACTCGACCAGATTCAGTGGGCACTGGACATGGACGATTCGGGACCCGTCGAGATATGGCCGCTGCTGGACGAAGAGCCCGAATTTGACGGGGTACATCGGGGTCCCCGGTATCCGGTCTGTATGAAATACGCCAATGGCACCCTCGTAAAACTCGATGACAAGGGCGCTGGCGGAGGCGGCTGGTTCGAGGGCGACGAGGGCGAAATCAAGATCGATCGCGGACGGTATGCGATCAAGCCTGACAGCCTCGACGATGAATTGCCCCAACTCGAACCCATCCCTTATGAGGGGGGAACGAACGAACACATCGCAAACTGGATTCACTGCATCCGCACGCGGGAATTGCCTAACGCGGACGTCGCGATCGGGCACCGTTCGACGACGGTGTGCCACCTCGGGAATATCGCCCGGTGGGTGAAGCGCAAAATAAAGTGGGACCCGGCGACCGAAACATTCCCGGGCGATGACGAAGCCAACAGTTACTTGGACCGCGAGCGCCGCGCGCCGTGGACCTTGGGCTAGGCGAAAGGGAAGCGCCGCGATTGGGGCGGATGTTTTATACGTCCTATAGGTCCCATAAGTCCTATACGTCCTATTCAAAAAAACGTTCCGCGGCGCCTTGGACAAAATTATAAGGAGAATGACTTGCGATGACTGCTTCAGAAACCGTGTACACCCGCGAACACGTAGACGCCATGCGCGTGGCCGTGCAGGATGTTGTCGAGCGGACGCCCGTGACCGACATCCACACACATCTCTACGCCCCCGCGTTCGGCGATCTGCTGCTCTGGGGCGTGGACGAATTGCTCATTTATCACTATCTGATTGCGGAAGTAATAAGGACTTCGCGCATCGATCCGGCTGAGTTCTATGCGAAAAACAAGCGGGAACAGGCGGACTTCATGTGGCAGACGCTGTTTCTCGAACATTCGCCGTTCAGTGAAGCCCGTCGAGGCGTTCTGACCGTGTTGGACAGGCTGGGATTGGACGTCGCGTCCCGCGACCTTGCCGCGTACCGCCAGTATTTCGCGCAACAGACTGTCGAGGAATACATCGACACGGTTTTCGAAACGGCGAACCTGAAATCCGTGGTCATGACCAACGACCCGTTTGACGACAACGAGCGTCCGGTTTGGGAATCCGGAGTAGAGGTGGACAAACGGTTTCATGCCGCCCTGCGCATCGATCCCGTTCTGAACGATTGGACCGCCGCCTGCGCCCGTCTTAAAGGATGGGGATACGACGTTGACGAAGGGCTGAGCGAGAAGGCGCTTAGCGAGGTCCGCCGTTTCCTCGCCGACTGGTTAGAGAAAACGGGGGCGCTGTATATGGCGGTCTCGCTGCCGCAGGATTTTGTCTTTCCCGACGACTCACCCCGTTCGAAACTCATGGCCGAGGGTATCGTTCCCGTGGCGAAAGATACCAAGGTGCCGTTTGCCATGATGATCGGCGTCAAGCGTGGCATGAATCCGGCTTTGAAGCTTGCGGGCGACGGTGTGGCCAAGAGCAATGTGGGGTCCGTCGAGCGTTTGTGCGTGACCTATCCCGACACGAAATTCATGGTGACAATCCTTGGGCGTGAGGACCAGCACGAATTGTCGATTGCGGCGCGCAAATTCCCGAATTTGTTCCTGTTCGGGTGCTGGTGGTTTCTTAATGTGCCGAGCCTTATCGAAGAAATAACCCGTATGCGTTTTGAGTTGTTGGGGACGAGCGTTCTGCCGCAACATTCCGACGCCCGCGTGCTGGACCAGGTCATCTACAAGTGGAGTCACTCGCGGGCGATCATCGCCAAGGTGCTTGCGGACAAGTACGAGGATATGCTCGGTACGGGCTGGGTCTTGAAGCAAAACGAAATGGAGCGCGATGTTGCCGACCTGCTCGGTGAAAATTTCTGGCATTACCTGAAGTAGCCGGGAGGGGCGATGTATACCTATACCGCGCGTATTACCTTGCGTGACGCCGACGCGGCAGGGGTTTTGTTTTTTGGGCGCTATTTTGCTTTGGCGCATGATGCCTATGAAGCGTTTCTCGATACGCACGGATTGAATATCGGCCATTTGATCCAGACCACCGACTATATCCTCCCCGTGGTGCATGCCGAGAGTGATTACCGGCGCCCTCTGTTTGTCGGCCAGAAGGCGACAATCCATCTGCGCGTCGTGGACCTGCGCAGCCGGACCTTCACCGTCTGCTATGAATTCCTGAATGCCGAGAACGACTTGGCCTGCAAGGTGCGCACGGTTCATTGCGCCGTCAAGGTCAAAACGCGGAGGGCTGTCGCGTTGCCCAAAGAAGTCATCAAGGCATTGAAATCCGAAGTGGAGCCCGAGGATGAAAGGTAGCGTTTACGCGCATGCTCCTCGCCGCAAGGTATGGACCTTTGTCCTCGCCGTTGTGACATCGTGTTACTGTCTGGGTCATAATGACGCGGTTTGAGGGATAAGATATTTAGTGAAGGGCGCCGTTTACCGGTTTCGGAGAGAGGCCAGTGATATGAACAGCAAGTCCGCAAAAAAGGCTATCGACCGCATGGTCCGCCGGATTGTGAGTCAGTTTCATCCGGAGCGGGTTATTCTATTTGGGTCGCATGCCCGTGGTGATGCCGGACCCGACAGTGATGTGGATCTGTTGGTGGTTCTGCCAGTCGAAGGGTCAAAGCGCGCAAAACAGGTTGAGATTCGTGTAGCGCTGAATAACATCCCACTGCCGAAAGACATCATCGTGAGCACCCCCGAAGAGTTTGCGTGGCGCCGGGGCATCGTCGGCACGATTGAGGAACCTGCAACGCGCGAGGGGAAAGTTCTCTATGTCAGATCGTGAGGAACTGGTCGCGGTCGTACGTGAATGGGTAAAGAAGGCCGAGAACGATCTGAAGAATGCCAGCCATACTCTCAAACTGGGGAAGGAATGCCCGACGGATACGGTGTGCTTTCACGGACAGCAATGTGTCGAAAAGTATCTGAAAGCATTGTTAGTTTGGCGGTGCATCCGTTTTCCGAAGACACACAGCATTGGTGAGTTGCTTCGTCTTGTACCGCGGGACGGGCGGCCCGAGATAAGCCCGGAAGAGCAGGAACGGTTAACCGATTACGCAGCAGTTGCCCGCTATCCAGGCCTTTACGATCCTATTTCGCTGATGGAAGCGCGCGATACAGTGAAATTGGCTCGACGCATTCGCCGGGACATACGCAACCTGTTGCCAAAAGAAGCTCAAAAAGGCTGAGCTAACGAAGTCGTCACCCTAAGAGCCATCGCGTAGGCCGGCGCGTTTAGGCTGTCGTTTTGATTATTATCGCATGCGCACATGATGGGGCGTATGGGTACGCGCGCGCGTCGCGCGGAACGGAGGTGAACCATGCCCGCAGAAACGCCTTGGCACGACGACGACCAATTCTGGACGCTCTTCCAAAAATGGGGTTTTACGGAAGCGCGTTGGGCGGCCGCGGAGGTGGAAGCCGACCAGATGCTGGCTTTGACGCAACAAGTGCCGCCTCTGGACGTCCTGGACATGTGCTGCGGGGTGGGACGCCATTGCATCGCCTTTGCAAAGCGGCAGTGCCGCGTGGTCGGCGTCGATCGGACCGCTGTCTACCTGGAAGAGGCTCGGGCGACGGCGAAAGAAGAAAATCTCGCGATCGAATTCGTTCAGGACGACATGCGTCGGTTTTCGCGCGCGGACAGTTTTGGTTTGGCCCTGAGCCTGTACACTTCCTTCAGCTATTTCGACGCGCACGAGGAGAATATGACCGTCCTGCGCAACCTCTGCGCTTCGTTGCGTCCCGGAGGCGTGCTGGTGGTCGAGATGATGGGCAAGGAAGTGCTGGCCCGCAAGTTTACCGAGCGCGACTGGAATCAGATCGACGATTCCTTCCTGCTCCATGAACGCCACCTCGAGGAAGACTGGTCGCGCATGTCCAACCGGTGGATATTCATCGAGAAAAATGAACGTTATGAAGTGGAGGCTTGCCACTGGCTGTATTCCGCTACGGAACTGGCCAACATGTTGTCCGAAGCGGGGTTCGGGTCGACGAAAACCTTCGGGGCCCTCAACGGTGCGCCGTACGATCAGCACGCCGAGCGCCTGGTAACGGTCTCCCGCAAATAGTCCCCGAATATCCTTGCCGATGCAGTGTATACACCTTTGGAGGGAGCTATTGTGAAGAACGAGACCGAAGAGAAGCTCTTGAGCATGGCGGGAACGCTTGTCGCTTCGGTAATCCTTTTCGTTGTTGGCTTTGCCGGAGGGTTTATGCTCTCATTCCGTTTTTTGTATGTTTTCGTTCGTCTGGATACGCTAACCGTCATCTCATATGTCGTCGTGGGGTTGCTCACGGGAATTGGAACGGCCATTGTTCCCTTTACTATGAAGGCCGCGCCAGGCAGCGGAACACTGCGGGAAGTGCGCCGGGCCAGCCGAAAACGCAAATAGCCGTTCAACCCACCTTTATTCGTTTTGCCCGACGGTATCCGTCGGACCCGTAAACCCGGGACCGCCCGCCGCGACGTAGCCGTGACTGGCTCCGCTCTTGTCGGGGCTTATCCAAAACGCGTAGAGACTGCCCTTCGTGAGATAGAAGCGGAAGCGCATGGGTTTGCCAGCAAACGCAGCGAGGTCATTCCCGGATTTCCAGGCGATGGCGGCGCAGGTACTGTCGGCCGTCAGCGGTACGCAGTCATTCTGCGTATAACCGGGTTGCGGCGCGCCCGCCTCGTCGCACACCTCGACGCGTAACTCTCCGCCCTTGGTGTTTGCGTTTACGAATAGATGGTTTCCGGAGAAGCGCACCGGCCGGGTGAGCAGGGTCCCTTCGGCATTGCCGGCATCCATTGAGACGAAGCCGTCGCGGCGCAACGTGGCCAGGCCGGTTGCACACACACCCGAAGATGGAGAACCCCGCACGCCCTTGCGTCCGCTGACGTAGAAGTAGAGGGTATCGCCGACAACGAGGCAACATCCGCCCGCGGATTGCACGTTCCCCCAATTCCAGTCGCCGTAGTTTTCGGATACGGGGATAAAGGGTTCGTGGGTGGGACGGTGCCAGTGGAATCCGTCGCGCGAATAACCGATGCACAGTTCGTTGGGTTTCGCGCGGTCCTCAGGCTGGCCGCGCCAGATGGTGAAAAGCCCGAGGATCAGGCTCTCGTATGCAACGCAATCGAGGTTGTACAATTCGCAGGGGGTGTCGAGGTCCGGGCGGGGCGGATCGAGTGTATTCGCACCGACCCAGAATGGCGGGGCGCCTTTCTGCCATTTCGCGCCTTCAATAAAATCGGTGTGTTCGTGGTAGCGCCTGAACCGACCCAGGCCTCCGCCTTGGTAGTCGCGGAGGCCGTAGACCCACACCTTCCGGAAGGGGTTATAGAAAATGGTGGTGCGGTCACCGGTAGGGC
>JAWODE010000504.1:0-5991 GCA_046483455.1 Candidatus Hydrogenedentota bacterium
GTTAATGCGTCAAATGAACCCTCAAAAGATATTTTATAATATCCTTGCCCAATAGAATATATATGCTGACGGTGAACGAGGCGGCCAAGTTGCTGGAGGAGAATGTGGCGAACATAGAGGATGTGGACAAACTGATGCGGTTGTCATTTAACTGGCCTATGCCAACGTCATTCCTGCGCAAGCAGGAATCCAGAGGGCTTGCGAGAGGCGCCTTGTGGGCGCACACTGGACCCCTGCTTTCGCAGGGGAGACGGAAGAGTAGGGGTCACGGGACGAGCGGGCAATAAAGGAGGACGGCAACCATCTTTTAAACACCGCGTCAAACATGAACCTCCGTTTCGGTTCCTTCTCGCTCATCTCCAAATGTCCTGACATTGCGTCCTCCTGGTGGAAGGCTAAATGAGAGGCCATTTTTAATGTGGACGCAAGAGGACATTATCACTCTGGTTTGACAATTGGTCCTGGTCAATTGCCTGGTCAACTTGAAACATGTCTCTTTTTCTATCTATTGTACTTGTACTGGATGGTGTGCAAATGACGATGATTTCACTGATGGACAGATTTTCTGGGCGGTTTTACAACCGCGTCATCGAGAGACGGTCTAGTGCCACGAATCGCACCCTCCTTTCACGCAGATGACTAGAAAAAAATCACATAGAGCCTCCTATCTCACCGTCGCGATATTTGCCGGAGCATTAATACTGTTAATCGCCGCTATTTGGTGGATGCAGCTTCGGGAACAGACTACGACACTCGATCTTGCCGGCGTCGCCCCCAAACCTATCGAGATCGGTTCGGAATGGCGCGAAGGCTGGCGGATCAACCGCCCAACCGTTATACATTGCGGTGCTATCCCGGAAAACGCCGCTCTCCGCCTCGGATTCTTTCATACGGGCGGCCCCGAAGGCTGGTTTCAGCCCCGGGCATCCTATGAAGTCCGCGGAGGCGATCGGCTCATCGCTCGCGGCCGTATCGAGGCCAAGTCGAGCTGGCATGATTATTGTGTCGATTTTCCCCGGGGGGCGGAAGGCGAGTGTACGGTCCATCTGAAGCCAACCAACACATTTCTCCTCAGCCACTGCGAAGTCTATTCAAAAAAGACCTCGGCTCCGGCGGTATTCATCTTCCTCATCGATGCTTTGCGCCTGGACCATATGGGCTGTTACGGCTACGAACGGGAGACTACGCCCAACATCGCCGCCTTTGCTGAGGACGCAATCAAGTTCACGCAATTGATGCCCCCTTCATCGTGGACACGTCCTTCGGTCGCCTCCCTCTTCACAAGCTTGTACCCGGAAATGCACGGCGCCCAGGACCGCGCAGACATCCTACGCAGCAAACTACCTAGTCTGGCGGCCAGTTTGCAGGCCGCCGGCTTCGAGACGCTCGGCTTCATGAGCAATCCCAACTGCCTCCCGGAATGGGGATTTGGGGATGGGTTCCGCCGCTACGTCAACGTAAACAGTTATAACTACCGAGAAGCACTGGACGAAGAGGTCATTGACCACGTACTCGAATCCCTGCCCTGTCACAAGGGACGACCCTGCTTTACCTACATCCATACAATGGCTCCTCACGGTCCGTACACCCCCCCGGCTCCATACGACACCATGTTTGGCGACCCCGCATCCCTTCCCCCTCCCGAAAATGACATTTGCCTCTACGACGGGGAGATTGCCTACATTGACGCCCAATTTGCGCGGTTCCTCGATAGATTGAAACGAGAAGGACTTTATGAAAAAGCGCTAATTCTGCTCTTATCCGACCATGGCGAGGGGCTCATGACACACGGAAAACCGGGACATGGCAATACCTTATATGAGGAGCTGTTGCGTGTACCCCTTTTCATCAAGCTGCCTGGCAACGCGCATGGCGGCGAAACCCGCACGGGACTCGTTGAGATAATCGACATCGCCCCCACCATTATGGAACTCTTGGGCCTTCCGCCCAACCCGGATTTCGCCGGTGTTTCTTTTGCATCTATGGTCGAAGCCGATGGACCCGGCAAGCCCGTGGGCTATGCGTCGCTTCGGTTGGATAAGTGCGATTGGCGAACAGCAAAGACCCGTAAACTGAAGTTCCTTCATAACCTCAAAGACGGCTGGAAACATTGGTATGACTTGGTGCGCGATCCCGGCGAACGCCAGCCCATGAGAACGGCCGGCGAAAACGGTCTTGCTTTGGCCCAACACGCCGCGGAGATGGAAAGCCGCGGTGCCGCAGGTTTGCACCTACTTTTTGTGCCGTCTCCGAAATCCAACGTCTCCGTCACCGGTTCAATCAAAGGTGACCGCGTGGCCATGCTGCCCACCGCATCGGTCCCAACCCAATTCCAGTTCAACGAAGAGACCCAGTCTTTCAGTTTTGAGCTTCTGGCCCGTCGAGCCAGAGGGTGGAAGAAGCGAGCTTGTGCATCCGTGCGGGCCGAGGTTGAACCCGAAGCATCGCCGCAAATCGAAATTTTGGTTGACGGCAACTCCGTTGCACCAGAAAATGTTTTCGTAGGAGAAAAGGGCGCGCACCTCCCTCTCGACGGCTCCCCCATCGATTTAGCCTGCCTCGCCGCCCAGCCGAATCTCCACGATGTCGCAACGCTTCCGGAAAAATTCGCGGTATACCTTTGGTACGTCCCTGAACCGGAACGTATCGCCGATGAAGACCTTTCTCCCGAAATGGTAGAAGCGCTGCGCGGCTTGGGGTACCTCGAATAGGTGCCCCATCACCTGAAGACGCACACAACTCCTTTGCGTCGCTCGGCAAGAAAAAGGGGGATAAAGTTCTCATCCCTTATTAAGAAATGACCGCAATTGTTTCGTTGTCATGGTATTGACCACGTCGCCCTTCTCGAGCCATCCCCGCCGGGCCGTATTGATTCCCAACCGCAGAAAATCGAGTTCGTTGGGTTTGTGGGCATCGGTGCCAAGGGAAACCCGTACTCCTAATTCTTTAGCGCGCTTGCAGTAGGTATCCGTGAGGTCCAGCCGCTCGGGCTGCGCGTTGATCTCGACACAGACATTGTGCTCGCGGCAAGCTTGCAGCACGGCTTCCATGTCGAATTCGAGAGGTTCTCGTTTCCCGATTAGACGCCCGGTCGGATGCCCAAGGCAATGCACTACCCCGCTTTCGACGGCGCTGATCAGGCGCTTGGTCATCTCCGCGGGACGAAGTTTGAAGTACGAATGAATGCTGGCCACGACCCAATCCAAGTCAGCTAAGGCCTCTCGAACGAGGTCGAGCTCTCCACTTTTCAAAATGTCGACCTCGATCCCCGCCAGCAACCAGATTCTTTTCAGTTTTTCTCCGGTCTCGCGGATGTTTTTGGCGTGCTTACGCAGCCGCTTCTCATCCAATCCCTTCGCAACGCGGACGGCTTTCGAGTGATCGGTAATTGCCAGGTATTGCCACCCCCGGTCGACGGCGGCCTGACCCATCTCCTCGATAGTGGCCGAGCCGTCCGTGGCGTTCGTGTGGCAGTGCATATCCCCGCGGACATCCTTCATCTCAACGAGCTTGGGAAGCGCGTCCTGCTCCGCGGCTTGCACCTCGCCCCTGTCTTCACGTAGTTCGGGAGGAATCCACGAAAGGTTAAGACGGTGGTATATGGATTCCTCGGTCTTTCCAGCCAGCAGATTGCCGTCTTTATGGAGACCGTATTCATTCAGTTTCCAATCCCGCTCAACGGCGCGTTTTCGCAATACGACGCTGTGGGCCTTCGAACCCGTAAAATAAAGCAGGGCGGCCCCAAAAGCAGAAGATTCAACAAAGCGGAAGTCGACCTGCATGCCCCCGCCCAGCCGCACGGAAACGCGTTCCTGCCCTTTGCTCAACACCTCATCCAGATTCGGATACGCGGTGATATGCTCGATTACCTTGTTGCGGTCTCCCGCCTGCACCAAAACATCCAAGTCCCCGATGGTATCTTTTCCGCGGCGGTAACTCCCCGCTACCTCGCAACGCTCCATGGTCTTGGCTTCTTTGAGGTATTCGAGCAAGGATTCCACATGCTGCATGGCAATCGTGTAGAGAAAACGGTCTTCCGTTCCCTTCAACATATCGAGACCTTTGAGAATGTTTTCTTCGGTCTTGGGCCCATACCCCTTCAAGTCGCGCAATCGGTGGTCTTCACACGCTTTTTTCAAGTCCGCCAACGAGTCGATGTTCAGTTCCTTGTGAAGTTCCATGGCTTTACGCGGCCCGAGCTGAGGAACTTTCATAAGCTCGGTAAGTTCGGATGGAACCTCTTGGCGCAGTTCCTTGAGCCGTTCGCAGGTGCCGGTTTGGACAATTTCGGCTATTTTTTGTGCTGTGCTTTCGCCGAGATTCGGAATTTTACTGAGGTCTTCGCCGTTTTTGACCAATTCCTCGAGACGTTCCGATAAGTTTCGTACAGTGCGTGCGGCGTTCTGATAAGCGCGAACCCGGAAAGCGTTGCCGCCTTTCAGTTCCAGAAGATCGGCGATCTCATCGAATATACGGGCAATTTGCGCATTCTCCATGATAGGCCCCTATCCTTTTGTGCTTTGCTGCTGGGCTTCCTCCCGGCGTTTCTCCTCACGTTGTTTGTGGGCGCGCTCGCGGGTTTCCTCCTCCGCCTCGTGACGCCGTTGCTCGTCTTTGGCGCGTTCATGGGCGGCATCTCCCCCGCTTCCGGCGCGCCGGCTATCCAGTTCTTCGAGCACGGCGCCGCGACCATACAAAAGCAGCGTATCCCCGGGATAGACGTTAGTGGAGCCTTTGGGAGCGCCAATGTAATCGCCGTCAGCACGGTAGACACCAAGCACCATCACTCCCTCGCCACTTAATTCACACTCGGCGAGGGTGCGGTGCGAAATCCAATCGTCCTCCTCAACCTGCATTTCCATCACCGTATACTCGCCGGACAGACGCAGCAGACTCTCGAAATCGCGGGTGCGTAAGCTCGTCAAGCGGTTCAAGAGCCAACTGAGCAAACGGGTCAGCCATCGGTCGACGATCCTGCTTATGGACAATATCCCTAAAAACAGGGCCCCTCCACTAAGCCAGAGCAGCCGATGGAGTTTGGCATGCTCACTACCACTCTCCGCGAAGGTCAGTATCAACGATATAAGGATGGTCACCAGACCCGCGCTTCGAAGAAACATGAGAATCGTGATGATCTGGCGCCGCACCGGATGGCTTACTACCTTTTCGGCTTCGCTCGTAGTAAATCCTGTGCCTGTGAAAGCGGAGCGCGCCTGGAACCTGGCCGCCTGTTCCGAGAGACCTGTCAAGGTGAGCGCAATGGTAGCCACCCGGGTAATAATCAGGGACAGCGCCAAAACCGTCAGACAGGCCACTATGCCGACAATACCGAGCATATTGCGTTGCCCTGCCCTTCTTCTTAACTTGGATTCTCGTGCTCAGAAGGCAATATAACCCGCACCAGTTCGTCTTCGATAGCGTGATGGAATTCCTCGAGCGTGCCTTCATTCGGAATAGTGATATCGGCTTTTTGGGTTGTGGTGCTCAGGTCAAACAATTCCTCTTCTTCCTTCTCCTGTTTCAGAAATTCTTCATAAGAAGGCGGGTCCCGTTCTTCGCCCCGCTCTTTCAAGCGCTCATAACGGACTTTCGGGTCTTCTGATTTGACACAGACAAGAATAAACTCATCCCCGTAACAATGCCGCAGCAGTTCCACGTCGGCCTCGGTGCGAATCCCCGTGATACTTGCGACCTCGCGGCGGCCCCGGGCTTTCTCCTCGATCCGGGAAAGAAGCTCACGAACGAAGAAATCGCGGCCGTGCTCTTGCATGTATCGTTTAGAAATATCGTGCAGGTTTTCCCGTGTGCGCGGAATGCCTTCTTGTGCCGCGACATCCCGCGCGATGTCGCCCGCTCTGTAAATAGGCACGCCGTATTTATCATGAAGGTAGTTGACGAGCGTGTCCTTTCCCGAGCCGTTTTGCCCTATCATCCCGACGATTTTCATGTCCTACCTCTTCTCTCTTCCTCTTATGCTCCGAACTTATCGAG
>JAWODE010000514.1:0-12298 GCA_046483455.1 Candidatus Hydrogenedentota bacterium
AGATACCCGGAGTTGCTTCCATTTTTCGGATACGAACGCTGGGGCATTGCGGCCATAGCCTCGGACGCGACGCGGTTCGAAATCGAAGGGAAGCAATTTACCTCTGAAGTCCCCTACCGCCTCCGTGCCGATCTTCAGCCCCTCGATGCCGCCACCCAAGTGTCCGCGAAGGTGTTTGCATTTGATGGACCACCCTACAAGGTTCTCGTGGCGACGGCCAAGACTCACGCCGGCGGGGGACGTGCCATTGTGTGGAACATCGGCAGCTTCGGCCACGATGCGTTTGATATTTGCGAACCGTTTAACGTGCCCGTGAAAAGCGATCTTTTCAACCTTCCAAAGCCGGTCCTGGATTTTCTGCGCAACACCGCCGTTGCGCCTCTGGGATTCTCGGTTACGGCGCCGAGCGGGGTGGCGTGTTTTGTCTTTGCGCGCCACGCGGCCTTTGTGAACTACTCGCAGATACCCGCTGAAGTGTTTGTGGAGGGCCTCGACTGGAATCCCCAATCGCTCCAATCCGACTCGGGTAAGACGGTCTGTCATAAAACGGTGCTGTATCTTGCCCCCCGAAGCTACGCGCTCCTTGCCTTGCGCCGACGGTAAAGAGACGCAGAACAGTGCTCTCTTCCCGCCAAGAGAGTGTGGCAATCTTCGTGGTCCGCGTTGTTCCTATTCGGTTTGCTTTACCCAGCAACTCGAGAATCCCTGTTTCATTCTCAGGATTCGTCTGCTAAAATAAAGGGATGACACTGGGGCTCGCGGTTGGATTCATGGGGTTCGCGTTGATGGGCGCTTTTCACTACTCTCGCTCGGCATATTTCTATTCGAAATGGGCGCACATTTCGTTTTGTCGCAAGCGTCTGGGCCTCATTTCCGCGAAGAGGTGTACGGAGCCCCCTGCGGCAGTAGGGCGTAAAGTCATGCACCGCGGGGTGGCGTTTGTAAACACGACGTACAAGTGCGTGTAGAGACATGTTCGCCGGGTCTCGAGACACGGGAAAGGTACCGCGCCACAGAGAGCGGGACGAGATGGGACATGAAATGCATGCTTAAGGGGGCGTGAGGATGGTCAAGGTTGCTTTCGTGGGATGCGGGGGAATACAGAAGGTCCACGGCGCCAACCTGAGCCGCAATCCCGACGTGACCATTGTGGGCCACTGCGATGTGGACGGCGAACGCGCCGCGGAATCGGCCAGTCTATTTGGGGGGGAAGCCTTTACCGATTTTAATGCGCTGTTCGACAAGACGAAACCGCATGCCGCGTTTATTGCAGTGCCTCCTTACGCACATTGCGGGATGGAAGAAGCGGCCGCGGAACGGGGAATTCATCTGTTTATCGAGAAGCCCGTGGCGTTAACCAAAGAAACCGCTCAGCGGATCGCTGCGGCCGTGCGGCGGGCGAAGATCATCTGCAGCGTCGGGTATTGTTTCCGGTATTACGAAACGGTCGCCGCGGCCCGCAAGGAATTGAAGGGCCGGCCGATTACTCTGGCCACGGGCTATTGGCGGGGCGGGATGCCCGCGGCGCCGTGGTGGCGGCAACGAGACAAGAGCGGCGGACAAGTGCTCGAGCAAAGCACCCACATTTTCGATCTACTCCGCTATCTCTGCGGCGAAATCGGGGAGGTCCATGCCGTCGGGTCCACGGGGTGCATGAGCAAAATCGACGGCTACGACATTGAGGACAGCAGTGTCGTTTCCCTGCGCTTCAAGAACGGCGCCAGCGGAGCGGTCTTCTCTTCGTGCGTTAACGGAAACCATACCGAAGCCGGGCTCGATGTGGTCTGTCCCGATATCGAGTTGACGCTGAACCAGGGAACCCTCACTCTTCGTGAAGATGCCCGGACCACCAGGATCGATTCCAAAACAGACCGATTTGAAGAAGAAGCCCGTATCTTTATCGACGCGGTGAAAACCCGAAAACGCAATAAAATCCGTTCGACTTACAGCGATGCGGTGAAGTCTCTTCTCGTCACGCTTGCCGCCAATGAATCCATGCAGTCGGGAATGCCTGTCAAGCCGTGAGGGGATGGCCCTCTGCTCTGCCTGTGCTTTCCTAGGCAAGCGCAACATATTGTACTCCAATTTAAATACTGCTCTTTATATTGTGGTGCGCCCCTCGTGTGTAAAAACTGCTGCCGGAAAATGGGCGCCATGACAAATTACTGACACACAATACTTTACAGCGCGATATCTCTTGACACGCACTCCGGAGAGTGGTACAATTTTTGTGTTATTGAGGGAATTCAGTTGTGGTGTTGCTGGTTTGCCGGAGATGAGAACCGATGCTAAGTTGGCGGAAAGATAAGGGTGGGGGAAGCGACTCGGGCGACGATTCCCGCAAACCGAAGGCCGAAAGCCGGTCGGCGGAGGCGCCCCAAAAAAAATCGCGTCCGTTCTCCACCGATGAAGCACGCGAGAATGCCGCCTCGCCAACGGGTCCAGACAACCGGCGGCTTTTGGGCGAGATGCTGGTCAGCGAGGGCATTGTCACTCAGAAGCAGTTTGATGAGGCCTTACGCAAGAAAGAGAAAGATGGCGGATTCGTTGGTCAGATTCTCGTTGAGCTGGGCCACATCAAACAGAACGAACTGATTTCCTTCCTCGTCAAACAGTGCAAGATTCCGCATATCAGCCTGGCCGATTACCAAATCAGCAATGAATTGCTGAGTCTGGTGCCGGAGGAGGTCTGCCTGAAACACGGCCTGCTTCCGATCGACAAACTGGGCAAAATCCTGACGGTGGCGATGGTGGACCCGCTGGATGCGGAGGCGCTGGAGGCGGTCCGGAAGGCCTGCCCCGACCTCCGGATCAAGCCTATTCTGTGCGATTGGAATCATTTCTCACCGGCGTGCCAACGGCTTTTCGACCGAAGCAGTACAGGAACGCAGAAAGTTACGGCGAGTTCTCTAGGACTTTCCGATAAAGCTTCTTCATCTTCTCCCGAACCGAAGGCTCGACCTGCGAGCGAAGATGGGGAAAACGCGCCGTCGTCTGGGGAATCAAAGGCGGCAGAAGAGCCTCACGAAGCAGATATCAGCGGTGCGGATTGGGGTGATTTACCGGCGGAAACGCAGTCCGAGCCAAAACCGAAGCCCACGCTGGAACCCAAAGCAAGTCCTCCTCCCGCACCGGTCGCAAGCCAAAATGCCGAGCACATTGCGGCGCAATTGCGCGACGACATGCGGGGGATGCTCGATGAAGTAGTGGCCTCGATTGAAAAGACGCGCACCGAAGCGCCTGCCGCGCCGGCCCCGGATTACGCCGAGATCGGGAAGCTGATGCGCGAGAGCGTCGAGCAAGGCATGGCCAAGTCCACGGCTATCCTGCTCAAGGGGATGCAGGCTTCCGTGTCCCAGGCAAGCCAAGCCGCGCAAACCGGCGACAAGAACGCCGTATCTCCCGAAGAAATGGCCAAACTTCTTCAGACGAATCTCGAAGAGACGATGAAGAAGACGGTGGGAGAATTGGCAAAGAGCCTGGAGAGCAGCAATGCGAAGGTCGAAGTGCCCGCCGGGCCCTCGGCCGAAGACTTGGCTACGGCCGTTGGAAGCACCATTCAGGATGCCATGGGGGCGATGGCGCAGAACTTCTCGGCGGTCATCGAGAAAGAAGCTAAACGCAGCGAGGACATCCAACAGGTCCTGAAGGACCTGCATGAGACATTCGCCGGAAACAAGTCGGCGGACGAGACGCAAACGGCGCGGATTATCGAGATCGCGGAAACGGCCAAACGGGCGGCCGAGACCGCTGAGAAAGCCATCGAAAGCTTAAAGGAATCCAAGGAAGAAGAAGCCGCTGCAAAAGAAAGCGAACCGCGGGACAATGTGCACGAGTTTCCCGGCACAGCCGTTCGAAAGAAGGCGGAAACGGACCTCGAGGCGCTGGACGCGTTGGACAGTCCCGGTCTGGCTGCGCGAACGAACGAACAGGTCAGGGCGGCACTCGAAAACGAGCAACCTATTCCAGGATATACCTTTGCGGATTACATTTCGGGCAAGACGAACGAGCTTACCTTCACGCTGTGCAAAGCGCTGGCGGCGGGCGAGGTCGGCGGTCTGACGCCGTTTTATCTCTATGGCGGTGTCGGCTTGGGCAAGAGCCATCTATGCAATGCCATCGGCAACAGCATTATGGCCCAAAACCCCGACATGCGCATCGGCTACGTATCGGCGGGGATGATGGCGCGTAAGTTCGCCAAAGCGATGGCCGAAGACCACGCGGTCGAGTTCCGTGGCCGTTATTGCGACATGGACATGCTGCTTGTCGACGATATCCACCTTCTCGACCAGAAAACGAGTGCGCAGGAAGAGATGCTGTATATCTTGGATGCATTTCTTCATGAGGAGCGCCCTATTCTTCTTGCTGGTAATGCCTCTCCGGATAAGCTGGGGGGATTGGACCCGTGTCTGGCGTCTCGCCTCTTTTCCGGTGTGGTTTCATCGGTTCGGCCTCCCGAGCAAGTGGCCCGGGTAGAGATGCTCAACCTTCTGGCTCAGAATGCGCAAGCCGCTGTGCCCGAAGATATTGTGAAGCTGATCGCCATGCAGATTCAGGATGATATGCGCAAGATGACGGGCGCTTTGCGCAAAGTCATCGCGTATTCGAGGGTTTCGGGGCATGCGATTGATAAGGATTTGGCCGGTGAAGTCTTGAGCCAGCTTGGCGTGGATGCGGCATAATCGCGCCACATGCGGTATACTTTCGAGGGGGAGATGTTGGGGAAACGCGAGGGAGACACCGTCGAGAACCGAGTTGATTAATTAAGGAACACTGCTGTGCCACCCAGAACAAGAAAACGCCGGTTGGGCGATGTTCTTCTTGAACAAGGCCTGATCACGGAGGAGCAGCTGCAGGAAGCGTTATCCCTGCAGCGCGGCTCGAACCAGAATCTGGCCCAGCTTCTGTTGGAGCGGGGCTTTTTGGCCGAGGAAGAGCTGGTCATCGCGTTGAGCGAACAGCTTGGCATCCCCCATATCCGGGTTGCGAACTACCACATTCCCAATGAAGTCCTGCGTGAAGTGCCCGAGTCGCTGGCCCGCCAATACCTGATGCTTCCGGTGTCCGTTACGGGGGATGTGTTGACCCTGGCGATGGCGGACCCGCTGAACATTATGGCGCTCGACGATCTGCAGATGCTCACGAGTTACGAGATCGAGCCTGTGGTGGCGGTGAAATCGGAGCTTGAGGATGCAATCGACCGGCACTATGGAGGAAAGCAGAGTTCCGAGCTGTTCGACGAAATCGTCGCGGGCAATGGCGATAAGCCCGAGCGGATGGAGGTCGTTGAAGAGACGCAAGACATCGCGGATATGGCGTCGCTCGAGGCCGAGGCCGAAGAGGGCCCGGTGATTCGTATCGCCAACCTCATCCTGTTGAATGCCCTCGAGATGGGCGCCAGCGATATTCACATCGAACCGTACGAGAAACAACTGCGCATCCGCTACCGCGTAGACGGCACGCTCGAGGAGACCAAGAACCCGCCGAAATCGATGCAGGCCGCGTTGATCTCGCGGTTCAAGATTATGAGCCACCTGGACATCGCGGAGCACCGGCTTCCTCAGGATGGACGCTTCCGCATCATGTCGAAGGGACGCGAGATCGACTTTCGTATTTCGTTTCTGCCCACGTACTACGGCGAGAAAGTGGTGATGCGCGTTCTCGATAAGAGCAGCCTGACCCTCGATCTGGACAAACTGGGGTTCGAGGAGCAGCCTATGGAGGCGTTTACGGAAGCGCTCAAGCTGCCCTTCGGGATGATATTGCTTACCGGACCCACGGGAAGCGGTAAAACGACGACTCTGTACAGTGCGCTACACAAGATCAACAAGCCCTCGCACAATATCGTCACCGTCGAGGACCCCGTGGAATATGAACTGCTTGGAATTAACCAAGTGCCGACCAAGGGCGAGATCGGGCTTACGTTCGCGGCCGCTCTTCGGAGTATCCTGCGCCAGGACCCCGATATCGTGATGGTCGGTGAGATTCGTGACGAGGAAACGGCGGATATCGCCGTAAAAGCCGCTTTGACGGGCCACTTGGTGTTGAGTACCTTGCACACGAACGATGCCGCAAGCGTTTTCACGCGTTTGACGGACATGGGATTGGAGCCGTTCCTGGTGCAATCGTCGGTGGCGCTGGCCGCGGCACAGCGTTTGGTGAAACGCGTCTGCACGAATTGCAAAGAAGAAATTCAAGTGCCTGACGACGTGCTCGAGCGGATTCAGTTCAAACAGTCTTCGTACAAAGAGGAGCCGACCTTCGTGCGTGGGCGTGGTTGCAATAAGTGCAAAGGTTCGGGGTATAAGGGACGGCTGGCCATCATTGAAGCCATGCCGAATTACCCCCAGTTGCAGGAGCTGATTATGACGCATGCCCCTGCGATGGATATCAAGCGCATGGCCACGAAATGCGGCATGCGCACGCTACGCCAGAATGCTCTCGCCAAGGCTGCCCGGGGGTTGACGACAATCGAGGAAGTCTTGCGCGCTACCGCCGGCGACTGAGCGCGTGCGGCGAACGTACTATTCTTGACTTAGGGGAGAGCGAGCCGAAAACGGTTGCGTTTTACAACCGCACTGTTCGGTTCGGTGGAATGGAGGCACCATGGACATCAGTGTGAAAGAAATGCTGGGGAAAATGATCGAGATGGGGGCGAGCGACCTTCATATCGGGGTCGGCATTCCCCCGGTCGTTCGTCTTTCGGGCGAGCTGCAGCCCCTGGATGGTTACCCTTCGTTGCGCCCCGAAGACACCCAGGAAATCATCTATACCGTGATGAACGAGGAGCAGATCGCCACCTTCGAGTCGACGAAAGAATGCGATATGTCGTTTGGTATCGAAGGGTTGAGCCGTTTCCGCCTTAACGTGTACCGGGACCGTGGCTCTGTTGTGGCGGCTTTCCGCGCCATTCCATTCGAGATCCGTGCTGCCGATGAACTGGGTCTGCCTCGCGTGGTGCAGGATTTTGCCCACCGGCCGTTGGGCCTGATCCTGGTATGTGGTCCCACAGGGAGCGGAAAATCGACGACGTTGGCTTCGATACTCGACCGGATCAACCGCGAGCGTAGCGTGCATATCATTACCATCGAGGACCCGATTGAATACCTCCATTCGCATCAGCGCGCGGTGGTGAATCAGCGGGAAGTGAGCGCGGACACCCAGAGTTTCGCGGCGGCGCTTCGCCATGTGCTTCGCCAGGACCCGGACGTGATCCTGATTGGTGAAATGCGCGACCCGGAGACTATCTCGGCCGCGTTGACGGTGGCCGAGACGGGCCACCTGGCTTTTGCCACGCTGCATACGAACGACGCGCTGCAGACGATCAACCGTATCGTCGATGTCTTCCCATCCAGCCAGCAAGAGCAGATTCGCACGCAGCTATCCTTTGTTTTGGAAGGGGTGGTGGTGCAACAACTGATTCCCCGCGCCGATGGCGCGGACCGCGTGCTTGCCCTCGAGGTGATGATTCCCAATACGGCGATCCGGTCGCTTATCCGGTCGGAGAAACTGGAGCAGATTCCTTCGATGATCGAGATTGGCACCTCGGAGGGCATGATGACCATGAATCAATCGCTTTTCCGGTTGGTGCGGCGGAACATCATTTCGCTTGAGATGGCCTTCAAGCGCAGTTCCGACCCGGAAGGACTTCAACGCCTGGTCGAAAAGGGGATGTGAGCAAGAACGGCGCCATAGTTTCGACCCGTTTGCCGCTGGAGGGTCCGAACCGCTGGCCCTGGGTGGTGGGGCTTGTGCGCATCGGGATGCTGTTCATTATTGCGGTGGGCACGTACCTTCTCGCGGACCGCGACAGCCCCGGTATTTTGTGGTTGCCACCCTTCCTGATTTTCGGGCTGGCCACCAGTTTGTATTACCAATACCGGTTGTACCGGCCGGAGGTCCCTCCCGCTCTTCTGACGTGGGCGCAGTTGTTGGTGGACTTTGGTGTGGTGGCGGCAACGGTCAGTTTCACGGGGGGCGCCGCGAGCCTTTTCACCTTTCTGTTTGTAATCGTGATTCTCGAGGCGGGGCTCTTGCTCGGACAGAAGCAGGGGTTCATATTTGCCAGTTTCGCCACGGCATTCATGTTATTACAGACCTTCCAGTTGCCCTCCGCCCATCAATCGCCGGAAATCTTGACCACGTGGTACGCCTTTCTGGTCAAGGCACTCGGTTACTACCTGACAGCGTTCATTAGCGGATACTGGAATCTGCGTGTCTACCGTATGCAGCAATTCCAGCACGAAATCCTCGACAATATGAGCAACGGTTTTCTTATCACCGACAAAAACGGCACCATCATCGCGCTGAATAAGGCCGCGGACCGCATTCTGGATTTGGAATCAGGCGCCGGGACAGGGCGGCCGGTCCACGAAGTGCTTCGCGTCGAATCCGGAGCGGAGTGCCCCGTGCTGACGGCGTTGCGCACCGGCAGGCATTTCTCGAGTTACGAATTCTACGCCCGCACCGACTTGCAGAAGGTGAAACTTCTCGGGCTTACCACGAGTCCGATCCACGATTCTCACGGCAATCTCACCGGCGTCATCTCCTCGTTCACCGACCTTACGGAGATGGCCAAAATGCGCGAGGAACTTAAACGCCAGGACCGCTTGGCGGCGGTCGGCGAACTGTCGGCAGGACTGGCCCACGAAATCCGCAACCCGGTGGCCGCGATCCGGGGGGCGGTCGATGAACTCAAGGGCAATATCGACACGCCCCAAATCACGGAGCGCTTAGCGGCCATCGCGATCCGCGAATCGGACCATCTCAACCGTATTGTCACCGATTTTCTGGACTTTGCGCGGAACCCGGAAGTGCGGCGCGAGACCTTTTCGCTCACCGAACTTATCCAGGAGGTGGCGGAGTTGTTGCGCGATAAGTACCGGGGCCGCGAGACGTTGGAAATTCGCGCCCAATCCCCAACGAAAGGCTGTCTTATTTCGGGGGACCGGTCGCAGATGAAGCAGGTATTCATGAATATTGCCAAGAATGGCATCGAAGCCATGGAACAGCGCGGCGTCCTCAGCGTATCGGTGAATCCCGACTCGACGTCGGTGGAGGTGCGGTTTGACGATGAAGGCAAGGGGATTCCACCGGATGAGCTTGCGCGCATTTTCGAGCCTTTCTATACTACGAAAACAAACGGGGTCGGGATGGGGCTGGCGGTGTGCATGCGCATCGTGACCGCCCATGACGGCACCATACGTGCAACGCCGCGTGAAGGCGGAGGCACGTCCATCAGTGTACGACTTCCCACCAGCCGAGAAGAAGAGGAGTAAATACCGCGTGTGCGACAAACTCTCAGCGCTTGTAGTCGACGACGAAGCAGGAATGCGGGAACTCCTCGAAATTGTATTGGGCAACGATGGATACACCGTCTCCGCAACCTCGACGGTCGATGATGCGCGCCAGGCCCTCGAGAAAAGCCCCTATGATGTGGTGATAACGGACTTGCGCATGGACAACGATCCCGAAGCGGGGCTCCGGCTGTTGTCGTGGATCAAGGAGAATGCGCCTACTACGCCGGCCATCATGATCACCGCCCACGCGTCCATGGAAACCGCCATCGAGGCGCTTCGACGGGGCGCCGCCGACTACATCATGAAGCCCTTTAAGAACGATGAGTTGCGCTTGCTGGTCAAACGGGCCATCGACCATCGGAACCTGCTGCGCGAGATCATCGCGTTACGAAAAGGCCAGGCGCGCCGGGGAACGATCGACAATATCACCGGGAAAAGCCACGCTATCGAAGAGACGCGCGAGATGGTCCGGCGTGTGGCCATGTTGCCCAGCACGGTTGCCATACACGGCGAGAGCGGCACGGGCAAGGAACTTGTCGCGCGGGCTATTCACCAACTCAGCGAACGGACCGCCAAGCCGTTTGTGGCCATCAATTGCGGCGGTTTCCCCGAGAACCTCCTCGAAAGCGAACTCTTCGGGCATAAGAAAGGGTCGTTTACAGGGGCCGTCGAGGATAAAGAGGGCCTTTTTGTTGTCGCCGATGGCGGCACGCTGTTTCTCGACGAAGTGGGCGAGATGCCGCTGTCGTTGCAAGTGAAACTGTTGCGCGTCCTGGACAACCAAACCATCATGCCCGTGGGCGGCACCAACACCATCAAGGTGAATGTGCGGATCATCTCGGCCACGAACCGCAATCTCGAGGAGATGGCCCGGTCGGGCGATTTTCGCGAAGACCTGTACTACCGCCTGAATGTGATACCCATCACGGTGCCGCCGTTGCGCGACCGCGAGGGAGATGTGCCATTGCTGGCCCGCCATTTCGCCAAGTCCCACGCCGGGCGGCTTGGCCGGGAGGCGGTGGACATTTCGCCGGAGGCCGAAGAGGCCCTCGATAACTTTCGGTGGCCGGGCAATGTGCGCGAACTCGAAAACGTGCTCGAACGGGCCGTTGCTCTGTGCCGGGGCGACCGCATCGAAGTGACGGACTTGCCGCCTTATATTCGCAACTATGTGCAAGAACCTAAGCCGACCCTGAACGATTTGCCCGAGGGCGGCCTGGAACTCGAGGACTATATTGCCGAGATTGAGAGCAACCTTATCCAGCAGGCGTTGAAGCGCGGCCGGTACTCGCAAAAACGCGCCGCGGAACTACTCGGACTCACCACCCGCTCGCTGCGTTACCGCCTGCAGAAATACAATCTCGGCGAAGAAGAATGAGCCGGACCGCGTCTCCGGTTTTTCTTGGACACGATGGACTTCATGAACGTTCCGGCGTCCATACGGTCCACGTCTTGCAACGCTCCAAATAGAGTTAGCACTGGATAGTGCTGTTCCTGTACAAGGACCCTGAGGAGGAACCATGGCGAAACCCGTTGGAAAACGCATCGAGCCGGTCCCGACCCGTTTCCGCGGCGTGTGGTACGGGTCCGGCCGTCAGAATACCCTGCCGGGGCATTCCTTTGTCTATGCCGGAGGGAAAGCCACGTATTCGGCATGGCACCGGCCCATGGCGGTCTATGCTCCCGAGGTCAACAAAACCTTTTTTGTATTCGGTGACGCCCAGAACCGGCCCGCCGTGAGCGTGTACGACCACGCGGGGTCCACATTCGCGCCTCCCTTGGCGTTGGGGGCCAATCCCGACGGCAATGCCCACCGCAACCCATCGCTTCTAATCGACGAAGACGGCTACCTCTATGTGTTCTATGGATACCACGGCGGAAGGCAACCCATCCATGTCTTACGGTCGCTATATCCGTACGACATCACCTCGTGCACGCACATGAGCGACCTCACCGACAGCAACGGTTCGTATGCCAACCCCTGGGAACTCCGGCCCGGCGAGATCATCGTGCCACACCGGCAGCCGACGGGCTGGTGTTTCAAGAAGAGCCGCGACCAGGCGGTTACCTGGAGCGACACCGTGGAATTGGCATCGTTCAGCAGCTACGAAGGCACGTCGACCGTCTACGGATTGACCACCGGCGAAACGGGACCGTATCCGCGGCCGATTCACTTCGCTTGGTCGCGCTTGGGCGGCGGCTCCGAGAAAGCCATCCGCACCAAGCATCTCTGGGCGCGCCGCTACAACCTCTATTACGCTCGTTCGGATGATGGCGGCGACACCTGGCGGCGGAGCGATGACTCGGTGTACGAATTGCCCATTTCCGAAGATGCCGCCGAAAAAATCTACGATTCCGGCGAACACGGGACGTGGATCAAAGACCTTGCCATCGTACCGGGCGCAGGGCCGCTGATCCTGTTCCTCGACGGCGATGCCGATACCTACCGCAGCATCTGGAAGATCGCGCGCCGAACCGACAACGGCTGGGATATCGTAGACCTTACCACCAGCGACCACATGTATGACGCCGGGGCGTTCTGCGTGCTTCGTGCCGATGACATCCGTCTGTATGGCCCTTCCGCCCCCGCACAGCCCGGTTGCGACGGCGGCAACATCGAGGAATGGCAGTCCACGGACCGGGGTCAGACCTGGAATAAGTTACGCACCCTAACCCACGGCGCCGAAAAATCGCACAACCACGTGAAGACAGTCCTTAATCATGAACTGAGCGACGGGCAATTCCGCGTGATGTGGTCCTATGGCGATGGCCAGTCCCCGCCGGACGATACCGAAGTCACCTTGTACTACTTCGGCGACGGCATGGATGCTCCCCGGCGGATCGAGAGCTCGTAGCCCTACGAAAAAAGGGGACTGAGGTCTGCTGAAAAACTCTTTGAACTATTCAAATTAAGCGAAAAACAGGGACTGACCAAAAGGTTTGCATAGCAAATCCCAGGTCTGCCTCGAAAATTTACGTTAGGCGGCCAGTGGTTTGGG
>JAWODE010000590.1:0-7707 GCA_046483455.1 Candidatus Hydrogenedentota bacterium
ATTTTGATTTCATTACTGACAATTATCCATGTCTACACTTACTTATAAAAAATCGAAATTTCATTGGATTTAACGGATTTTCACGAAATTGCGGTTCCGATAATGCGCTCATTGTCGGTATAAGGAGCCTTGCCAAAACGCGGCATGAGATATTCGCAGGTAAGCCAGAGGTCCGGGTATGCTCCGAGCAACGTGTCCGCCGCGAATTTGAGGTGGAACAGCGGCCACTCGATAGGCTTTTTGTCGTAAGGCCCTTCGTCCGCACTGTTGAACCGCTTTTCGCACTTGGCACAATGGCAGGTCATGTAATCCACGTCGCCGGTCTCGAAATTGAAGCCATCAATTCCCGTCGCGGCGGCGCGGAGGAGCATCCGCTCGAGTTCAGCCAGGGCCGTGGGTTCTGAGGGACAAAACACGCTTTTCAAGCTGTCTTTGCCTCTATCCATGGCTTGCCAATTCTCGGAAATGCTGATGCGGTGCTTGGGATTCATCCGCACAATATGCGCGCCTTCGTGATACCCGTTCAGCCCGAACCCGTGAATGACCTTTACTCCGCGTTCGTGCGCATAGGCCACCACGTCGCGGCAGAGAGAGTTGTCCTCTTTCCAACCGTCCAATCCCCAAATGACTACGCCGTCGACGTTCTGATCGGAAGCGAAATCGATGAGTTCGGGCCATGCATCGCCGATGTTACGAAACCAGAGCCAGTAATAGTGCTGATGGCGGGGCATTTCGGCCGCCCCTGAGGAAAGGGAAATAGCGGTCATTAATAAAGCCGCCACAATAAACAATGATGTTCTCTTCATGGTCCATTCACCTCATGCGCTTCATCCAGCATAGCCAGGTAATTCTCGATGGGCACATAACTTGGAATCGAGTTGCCCGAACCGATAGCGTAACGGCCCCGTGCACCGCAAGTCTCACTGAGGTAGCGCGTGTGCGTACGGACCTCATCCGGTGTTCCCGCACTCAATCGGTTGATGTCCATCCCGCCCAGTACGGCGATCTTGCCGCCGTATTTCGCTTGGAACTCCTCGACCGGAATAATCGCATCTTCAAATGAATGTTTCCCATCAATACCCACATCTTCAACCAAGTCATCGATAAGCGAGGCAATGTTGCCGCACGAGTGCAGGAAGTAAGGCAATCCCGCCTCATGCGTGCGTTGGGCCAAGCGTTTGTGCCAGGGCAAGGCATAGCGCTTTATGTCATCCGGCGCGATCAGAGTGCCGGTCCGAAAACCCATATCGTCCCCCTGCAGAATGGCGCATAGATCCTCGAGACCCAATAGCCGCTCGTAATACGCTTCCAGCAATACGCCGACCTTATCAAACACCGCCGCGACGAGGTCCGGCTGTTCGTACGTCGCGATGCACAGTCCCTCGATAGACATGATCTGCGACACGTGTTCGAATATACCGCCCGCGTGGCAGGTCACAAACCCCATGCCTTCCGGAAGGTTCGCGCAGATGTATTCGAGAGGAAAGAAATCCACATCTTCCGGCGAGGGCCAATTGTAGCGTTCGAAATTCTCCCACGAAGTGATGGTCCCCTCGTGCTGGTTGGTCCAGGCGCGCTGATGCTCGGATTGGGCTACGACGTCTTCGTGCAGTATGTGTTTCTCGGCGAAAGGCAGCCCAATTTCTAACCGGACGAAATCGTAGCCCATCCTATGCCAGAAGACGATGAAATTGTCGAGGTAGGCCTTCAGCGATGCTTTATCGGAGGGCGAGTCGATCCATTTGCGTCCCAGTAACCCGGTAACGATGGGCTTCATGACCGGCGGATCCACGATGTACTCGATAAGCGGGGACGGCCCTTCCGATCGTCCCATGAGCATATCGACAAACCGTTGCGCATCGGGCCGGGGCTTTCGGACCGGGAGATGTTTCAGCATGGAAGCTACCCCTTCATGAGCACTAACGACTCTGTATGGCGAAAACCACTCGGCACAGACCCGGTTTTGCTACGCAAAACATTGGGTCAGTCCCAGGTTTTCGCGGAGCCTACTCTAGCGGGCTAATTGACCAGTCCGCAAATTGGGCCACACCGTCGATGGTCCGAAATCCAATGCCGCCCATACGGGTGTTGTTGCTATCCGATACATAGAAGTCGTCGGCTTTCAGCAGCATGTTGCCTTCGCCGTCTGAGATTCTGAAGCTTACCCGGTCTGTTACGACGATGCCTTCGACGATGTACGTTTTTCCGGGGTCCCAAGTGAAGTTGGTTTTCTCGAAGAGGGTTCTTCCAGTTATTGTGCGGAGCGCGATGCCTTTGCCGAGCCTTACTTCGAAGCCCTCTTTCATATCCGGCGAAACTTGAAACAGGAAGCTTACGCTCTGCGCGCCTTTTTGCGGCGTGATCGAGACGCGGTAGATGCCTTTTGAGCCCGTTATGGCAGTGTTGAGGGCTGCCGCGGTTCCTTCCTGCGCACGTTGTACTACAGCCGTTTTTGTGTCCGTCGCCCAACTCCAATCTCCACCGTTGATGGCCCACTCGGGGCCGAGTGTTCCAGCAGGAGAGACTTCGGCAGGGCCAGAAGATGCGGCTACCCTCGTCTCGTCCGAGAAATCCCAAAACCGGCCCTTGCCAATGTACGTCATAAGACCCAAGTGGCCCGCGCATTCCTTTTCTTTTTCCGTCAGTTCGAACGCGGGACTCTCGACGATGAGTGTTCCGTCTGCTTTCATGAGTTTGGCCGAGACGTTGCCGTTTTTGACCGTGCCCTCGAGGATATACTCAGTATCGTAAAACCACTGGCCTTGAGAACTGGCCCACATCTGTTCGAGCGGCATCCGGTAAAGCATCAGAGACCCTGCTCCGTGGGTGCCCCCGAGCCAGACGAGAAATCCGGATTCCACCTGGGAATCGGTCCGCAGCAGCAGCCCTCCCCCGCCGGCGCCCTTTTCGAGCAAAATGCGGCAGCGCCATGTGCCCTCCCCACCGCCGAGGTTCGCATTGACTACCGAGGAGCGATGCACGTCCAATCCCTGGCGCAGGACCTTCTGCTCGGACGTCATCCATTTCCATTCGCCCGGACCGATGATGGTCCATTCGCTGTCCTCACTGGTGATAAGACGCAGTTTGCTGGGCGAGTCCGCCACGATAGGCGACAACGCGGAATTTGCGGCTTCCCACCGGTAGAACCGCGCAATGCCTTCGGTATACAGTCCGCATATGCGCATCGTCTCGGGAGTGCAGTCCGGCGCTTCTATCCAGTCGCTTTGCGCTTCAAGGGTGCTTTCGTCCCAACGAAATACCTGGACCCGCACCCGGCCTGCTTCTGCGATGCCCTCGAGCACATACGGCGTGTAGTACGTCCACGGCGCATACTTGTCTGCCCACAGCAGCGCCCCCTCGGCATCGTGAAGTTGTACGCCCCCAACGCCGGGATTCCCGCCAAGGGTCAAGCGGTATCCCCTCTCGAGGTCCGGCGTTGCAGCAAACCAAATCCCGGCGGCCATGGCTGTTGGAGCAGGCTCGACATAGCAACGCCAGACAAGATTTTCGCTTTCTGGAACGGTCCGGACGGCCGAAGCACTAGCGTCGGAGCTTCTCTGCCACAATACTGCCGCTGGGCCGGGCAAGACACGCCAGGTGCTTTCCCCCGTCATCTGCCATGTGTCCGAAGGGACCTCCGCGTTTGCCGGGGCCGCGGACACCATCCAAATCAGCGCACTGACCGCGAAATACATCTGAATTCCTCCTCGGACGTGGTTATGCGAGGTCAAAACTGGGGATTTCGAGTTGTTCGCCGTCTTTGAACGACGAAGCGTGGGCAACAATACCCGGTACGGTGAACGCCAATGCTTCGTAGAGGTCAACCTCGGGCTCTCGCTCTTCGACGAGCGCCATGACGAACTCATTCGTGATAAAGGGGTGAGATTTGCCGTGACCGCTGTCGTACCGCATTTTCTCCGGAACCATGTGCCAGTAATCCGGCAGAGAGTTCACGGATTTTTCCGCCAGTTGGAGTGCGAAGGGCTGTCCCCCGGACCCCGGCATGTACATTGCCCCCTCCGTACCCAGCCACTGGGCGCGTTCGCCGTGTCCGTGAATGTCCCAACACACATTGCAACGGAAAGGATGGCCCTTGTCTGTCAAAAACATGGCCATGCCGTTGGCAAAGGGATTGTTGTACGCATTGTCCCGGAATCCCGGGTCTTCCGGTTTCTTTGTGCCGATGCACGATACTTTGACCAACCGCTCGCGGGTTACCCCCACGAGGAAATCGGTGCTGTGTGTGGGGTAAAGCATGGGCGGGTATCCCCAGCGCCAGGTACGTTTGCCGTCGCGCATGGAAAGCCTGTTGTCGGCCCAACCGATACCCGGATGATAGTATTCGGCCTCGCAATAGACCAGTTCGCCGAAAAGGCCATCCTGGTGCAGCCGGCGGGCTGTGATGGTTTCCCAACGGTAATGGCTGGTTTCGGCCATCATATACTTTCGGCCCGTGCGTTCTTTCACTTCCTTCATTTGCGCCGCTTCTTCGAGAGTGCAACACGCCGGAACCGCGCTGATCACGTGTTTGCCGTGTTCCATACAGTCAATGACGTGGCGCGCATGGTTGGGCGCTTCGGTAAACACCGCGACCGCATCAATCGCGGGGTCCAGAATCAGTTTTTCGAGCGATTCGTAGGCCTTCTCGCATTTGTACTTCCCCTGAAGGCGTTCACAGCGCTCGGGAATGAGGTCGCTGACGGCTTCGACGATACAGTTCGGGTGTTCGTGCCAGTGAAAGGACAATCCGAATCCCCCTCCCACTACGCCGATGCGGATTTTCTTGTCCGAAGTCTGTTGCCAGGCCGGTCCTGCTGCAAGTGCATCCGGAGAAGCGCCCGCGAGGACCACCCCGGAAGCCGCCGCTGCGCTGGAACGCATAAAGCCCCGCCGCGATAAACACGGCTTACGCTGTGTGTCACTTTGCCTCATTTAACGGTCTCCTTTTTGTAAAAGCATACGCAGTTTCTCGATCGGGCAGGTCAAAGCCGGGGATATCCACAGGTCGATAAATAGTTCCCGGTTTTCAACCAGCCCCATGATGAACTTGTTCGTGATTAACGCGTCCGATTTCCCGTGTCCGCCACCATACCGCACGGCCTCGGGAGCCCCGTACCAGTGAACCGGCAAGCCTTCGAGTGAGCGGTCGGGCAACGATACCGATGCGAATCTTCGTGTTCAAATGTCGTTGCCAACCCGAAGCCGCAGTGATCGGAACGGTCAGCGGTGCTGTTGTCCTAGCGAGAAAGCCTTTCTGGGATATGCTAAGGCCTTCGAAATCCAGATGTTGGATTTCTGGTTGGCGCATTCGAATTCCCCCTCAAAACCGCCATTCACAGCACTCTTTCATGACTAAAACGAACATTAAAGCACAGAAACGAACTCTTCGCAAGAATCGCGGGATGATTTAACCGCGGCGTCGCGCAACGCAACAAGCCCACTTCTCTTATCCGATGATGGCCAAGGCCACCCATGGCACCAGATTGAAGACCAGAATAAGGAGTTTGTATACGCCGAGGTAGCAGTAAAGCACGACATTGAATGTTTCCCGCGGCATGGGAAACCATTTGCCATGCATTCTGTACACGAAGTCAGAAGCAAACACCAGGAACAGAAATGCAAGTGCGAACAAAGCCACGTTTACGATTGTGCACCACATAAAGAACCGCGTGAGTATTTCAATGTCCACGTTTTTCTCCTCGGATTTCCATGTTACAGATCGCCAAACTACACCACATGCCTTCAGATCTGTCGGTTTTTCTCAATTTCCCGTCGCCTGTAAAACGGTACAACTCTGCCTGCGCAAAGTTCATTCCAACGTTACGAGACATCAGAAATACGTTTCCATAAACTTGTGGGACAACACAGCCACCGCGGGCATCGCGGGAAATGTTTCCTTGTAACGCACGAACTTGACGCGTCCGTCAGTGTAAATAACTTCTGTCCCAATGGCGCCGCTGCTGGATTCCGCGAGGTCGGAACTGAGAAAGCTCCATGCGATTGGGACAACTTCCTTTTCGGAAAGAAGGTCGATGGGCCGCAGAGCGAAGGTATTGCCGTCGGCGTCCGCAGCGACCAGATTGCCCTGGTTGTCGTATTCGAGCGGGTCCGTGCTGGTGGGTTCGATCAACGTGTTGTAGTAGGCGCGAAACTCGGCTTCACTCTCGACCACATAACGCAACTCGGTAACGACCATGTCATCTTTACCGACGCGAATCTCATGGCGAAACGCCTCGATGCACTCCTCCCGGTCCGGGGTGCTGGTGAGTGTGGTGCCCGCATTGACGCCATCGGCCATTTTGCCGATATAGTCCTGGCGGAGACCCTCTTTCTCCGCGGTCTGTATCGCCTTTTGCTTCGCCTTGCCCAGCACTGGAAGGTAGAGCAGCATCAGAATGCCAATGATCGCGACGCAAACCAGCAGTTCCAGCAGACTGAATCCCTTGCGACATTGCATGCTTCGCTCCCATGGCTCGAGTTTCTTGCGCGCACACAGCGTACTATATCGCCGCGTTGATGTCATCTCGCGATGAATCGCATCCCGGAGGTGTAACGTCTGACTTTGCGTTAGGCTTCTTTTGAGCCCGAAATGTGGGGTCCGGACGGCGGCAGTCCCTGTGCCTTATCTACCAGACCTATCGGCGCAAGCGCTTCTGCGCGGTAGAGTGGCGCGGTCCCCGGGCTACGCCATAGCAGAGGGCAGGCTTTTGGGAGACCGCCTCTACCTTTTGGGTCTTTTTGTACCCGTTTTGAGCCGCGCCTATCTGTGGACTCTCTTTTAGCCCTTATGCTCCGCTAAGATATCCGCCAGGAGATCGGGACGATCGGTCAAGATGCTGTCGACACCAAGGGCGAGGTATTTACGCAATGAGGTTTCGTCGTTGGGCGTGTGTATCTGAAACAGGATGCCTTTTTCACGAATAGCGGCGATCTCGTCCTGCGTCACGCTGTATTCCCTAAGATGCCGCTGCATCATCGACAGGACGTGGTCGCTTGGTCGATAGGCCTCCCAGTCGCCTTCCCGGAGCGCCCGCATGAGTTTCTCCGCCGTCTCGAAATCGTACGTTCGAGCCAAATCCGGCGCAATCTCGCGGAGACGGGCCATGGATTCAGGAAAGAAAGAGCAAAGCAGTACCCGGTGTTCTGCATTGTTGCGGCGAATGATTTCAATTATCGCTTCCATGAGTTCGGGTCCGCCCTTGGCCTCGACCTGGAACCGCTCGTTGGGCACGGCTTGGAGCGCTTCCTCAAGCGTGGGAATGGTGAGCCCTTTGCCGCGATAGGGATGGGTTTTTCCGCCATCGAGGGAAAAACTGTACCCGGCATCCAGGGCTTTCAGCTCGGCCAGTGTCATTTCTTCGGGGCGGCCCGTGCCGTCAGTAGTGCGGTCTACAGTGTCATCATGACGCAATATGACGTGTCCGTCGGCCGTGAACCGTGCGTCCGCCTCGAGCAGAATGCCCGGGTACCTTTTGGCGGCTTCCCTGAATGCCGCAAGCGTGTTCTCCGGCCAGACGAATCCCCCGCCCCGGTGGGCACCCAAAAGGAAGGGCTTCGAAAGGAACTGCTCGAAATTCTTTGCGCTTTCTTGCGGCTTCTCGCTGGAAGCAGGTTGACCACAACCCTGGATGAGGCCAGCGAGGAGTAAGAAAATAATCGCGATACAGGATATTCTCATTGGATTCTTTCCTTTGCTTGAACCAATTA
>JAWODE010000054.1:0-12290 GCA_046483455.1 Candidatus Hydrogenedentota bacterium
AGTCGGTCAGAATAGCCGCGCCCAATCCGCCCGCAACCCCGTAAAATACAAACAACACCGTCAGAATCGGTATGGCATACCGCACCGGAATCTCACCGCCGGATACCGCCGTAATTACCGTTCCCGCCCCGAGGAGCATTACACCCATGTTCGCGGACAACTGCAGGATTCCCGCCACCGAATACAGCGCCCCGACGCTCCGGTCATACCGCATATCGAAATAGTCGCCGGTAGTGACGGCCCGCATCCTGCGAAAAATCGGCGCAATCAGCCAGTAAAACGGTGTCGCAAACAGCCAAAGCCACTGAAACCAGATGCCCGACATGCCGGATTTATACGTCGCGGACGCTACAGCGACCGCCTGGTTCCCGTTGGTTCCGGCGCCAAACGAGAAAAACACCATCATCAGCTTGCCGAATTTCCGGCCGCCGATGAAGAAATCCTCACGGTCCCGCGTGCGCAGGGCCATCCAGATGCCGATGGCAACGATGCCCGCGCCATAGAGGGCTAACGTAAACCAATCCCAACCGCTGATTCCAAGCACAAAGCTGCTCCCCCTCGCTTTTGGAAATCTTCCGCCGCATCCCGCCAACTGGGCGCTATGGTATGCGATGGTGAGGGGGCGATCAAGCGGGGGGAGGAAGGCGAGTGTCCAGATAGCGCATCGTGCTCAGTGGGAGAGAGCCGCCCCAAGCCTTTCCTCGACTTGTTCTATCGGACCGATCCGTCGGACCGGTCGGACCCGTCCGACTTATCTGACCACGGTTGGACCATCGCGGCCCGGACCGTCTCGCTCCGCAGATGGACAATCATGAGGCCGAGGGGGGCGGCGGAAAAAAGCGTAATTAGGTTGAGCACTAAACTGAACTGTGCAATAACAGCGTCCTGAGCCCCAAAAACCATCACATTCAGAAGAAGCGCCAGCGCAAGAACAAAAACAAGAACCACCCAGGTCAGGGATTCAAGGACGGGCCGCGACCACGCCTCCATTTCCAGAAAGTGGGGCGCTGATGCTAGTCCTGCGCCCGCTACACCAACAAGAACAAAAAAACCAAGTTTTAAAAACCATCCCATAGGAGAACGCGTGAGGATTAGCAAGACCAGGCCCCCAGCACCATCCACGCACAACCGATGACACGTACGCTAATTGGCCGTTGCGAGGACGACATCTGCCTGTCTCCCTTGGACCCGCGAGGGTGAAAAACCTTCGGGACAGCGAACCACGAGCGTTCGGCTCATCCGCACATCGTGAAAATGTAATTGACCGGCGAGGGCGCCGGTCCCACACCGGACAGACCGCAATTTCTTTCTCAGAACGTATAGCCCAGACCGAGGCCGAGGGCGTTCACGCCCGCATTGTCACTGTTCATGCTCGCATTCGAGAAGTGTGTGAATCTTAAGGAGGCGTGCCAGTCGCGTTCGAACTGATAGCCGACTCCGGCCTCGAGCATGAAGTTCACGCGCGAGCCGTTGTCACGAAAATGCCTGGAATGCCAGAGCACGCCGCTGCCGCCCTCGGCAAACCAGCCTTTGTATATGTCCTCTTTGAAGTAATATCGGCCCGCGATGCCTCCCGCGACGCCGAAAATCACGTCGTCGGAATCGCGGTGCGGCTCATACACGAACAGGGGATAGCCCCGCAATCCAAAGGTAAAATGGCTGGATACCGGCATCTCATATTCCACGGAAAACGTGGCGAATTTGTCGCCTTCGCGGTCGGTCTTGCCCGAATGCAAGGCCCCATAGGCCTGGGTCTCGAGACGCCACCGGCCATTCCGAAAAATCTCCCTGAAATCAATCCCATCCGCGAAAGCCACCTTTCCCGTGCCCGCCAGAAACATGACCAAAGCAACAAGTATTGCGTATTTCCGCATTGTATTCAGACCTTTCATGCGCCCATTTCCTCAATTCAGGTGCGAAGTTTAGTGTACCCAATCAGCCATGTCAAAAGCGCGGGCCGGTCCCTCAACCGATCCGGTCCCCACCGTCATTTCTGCGAACCCAGGAATCCACAGGCCCTGCGAGTCGCGCACTCCCCTCCGTCATTCCTGCGTAAGCAGGAATCCAGAGGGCTTATACTAGCCAGACCGGTTCTCCACGGGATCCGGGCTGGAGCCCGTGCATGAGGCTTCCTGAGCATTTTGCCTTTGATCATTTGGGTTTTCGAGGGACATGGATCCTTGCCCACCTCGCATTTTGGTGCTAGAGTCAATCAACGTCAGGAGGTAAGGCATGGTCGTTCATGAAAAGCCATGGATGCTGGGGGTCTTACTATTGTCCTTGCTCGTCCTTGCGGGAGCATGCAGCAGTTTCTCCTGGAAAAGCGCGTTAGAAGCAGGGGATAGTATGGACAACAAGAACACATGCGACATGCTTCGCTCGTACGCCACTCAAAGTGAGATTACCGACCCCGGCCGGCACCATCATCTTTACGCACCTCTCCCGCACGACATACCCGGCCTGTGCGCGGTGGCACAAGGGCTGATCCTGCACGGATATCTTGCCCCGCACTACGGCGTAACGCCTTCCGAGGAACGCCGCCGGAAGGAAATGAACCTGCGAACCGTCGAAGCGCGCCTCGACCGGGTGCTCGAGTTGAACGATGCGCCTTTGACTGTTGCACGGCCGCCGGAGGAGCGCGTCGTCGGCACCTGCCGCGATTACGCAGTACTGCTGTGTTCGTTTCTACGCGATCAGGGCGTGCCCGCACGCGCGCGCAATGGCTTCGAAACCTATTTCACGCCGAATTTCATGGGCGATCACTGGATTTGCGAGTACTGGCACACGGACCAAGATCGCTGGGTGCAGGTAGATGCCCAAGTCGATGCGCTCCAGAAAGAGACCTTTTCCCTTCGGTTCGACCCGACCGATCTGCCCAAAGGAAAGTTTCTGTATGCGGGGGACGTGTACCTTCGCGCACTCGATGGCAAGGTTGACGCAAGTCGTTGCGGTATTGGTGAACTCAGAGGGCTCTGGTTCGTTCGGGGCAATATCATTCGCGATCTCTTGGCCCTCAACAAACTCGAATTGCTGCCGTGGGACAGCAATGAGGGGATGCGTCCTGAAAACACGGAGCAAGAGCCCCTGTTGAAAGACCTTGCCCGCTTGACTGCCGACCCCATGACCCCCGTCGGACGCTTGCGCGCCATATACGAAAAAAATCCACAATTCCACATGCCGCCGGAATGGCGGCCCTGAGCCGGATAGCTCCGGCCTGCTATAATCCCCGCGTGTCTAACGTTGGTGGAAAGCGTCGATTATGCTGAAATACGTCATTCGCCGATTGTTCGGGTTTATTCCCACTCTGTTCGCCATCGTGACGATCGTGTTCTTTCTGATTCGTCTGGCGCCGGGCGGCCCATTTGACGAAGAACGCAACGTTTCTCCGGAACTGCGGCGTAATCTCGAGGCCCAGTACAACCTTGATGCCCCACTCTATAAACAATACTTCGACTACCTCTGGGACGTCCTCCACGGCGACTTGGGGCCTTCTTTTGAAAAACCCAGCCGCACGGTGAGCGAATGGATCGCGTACCGGTTTCCCGTGTCCCTCGAGCTCGGCCTTTACGGCCTCGGTGTCGCCATCATCCTCGGATTGTCCGCCGGCGTCATTGCTTCGCTGCGCCCCAACACGCTCACGGACCACGTGCCGATGTCTTTCGCCATGGCCGGCATCTGCATTCCAAACTTCGTGCTTGGCCCCCTCCTTGTCTTGCTGTTGTCCATTTATTTGGGCTGGCTGCCGGTATCGGGCTGGGAATACCCCGAGGACAAGATACTGCCCGCCATCACCTTGGGTGTGCCGTATGCGGCCTACATCGCGCGCTTGAGCCGTGGCGGCATGCTCGAGGTGCTGTCGCAGGATTTCATCCGCACCGCCCGCGCGAAAGGGTTGTCCGAGGCGCGGGTGGTGCTGCGCCATGCCCTTCGCGGCGGCATTCAACCGGTGGTGGCGTTTCTGGGGCCCGCCGCCGCGGGGATCATCACCGGTTCGTTCGTGGTCGAGAACATCTTCGGCATTAACGGGTTGGGCAGCGAGTTTGTCGGCGCGGCGCTCCACCGCGATTACACCATGATCCTCGGAACCGTCCTCTTCTTCGCGACCCTGATTTTGCTCTTCAACCTCTTAGTGGACCTCACCCAGGCATGGCTCGACCCGAGGGTGCGCTATGAGTAACGCGCCCGCACCCGAACAGGTCGTCACCCCCGCCATCGAAGCACGAGGCGCATCGCTCTGGCATGACGCGCTCGTGCGTCTACGCAAAAACCGTCTCGCCATGGCCGGGATGACCATGCTCTCCGCGCTGCTCATCGTGTCGCTCCTGACGCCGTGGATTGCTCCCTATGGTTATGAGGACACGAACCTCGACCTTGGCGCCTCGCCACCGAGCGCCGAACACTGGTTCGGAACCGACTATCTGGGCCGTGATTTGTTCACGCGTGTCCTCTATGGCGGGCGCATCTCCCTCATGGTCGGCTTCGCGGCAACCGGCGTGTCGTTATGCATAGGCGTGCTCTACGGCGCGATCGCGGGCTATCTTGGCGGCCGCACCGACGCAATCATGATGCGCTTCGTCGACATACTCTACTCGCTGCCCTTCGTCATCTTCGTGATCATCCTGACGGTATTCTTCGGGCGAAACCTTGTGCTGCTCTTTATGGCCATCGGAGCGGTCGAGTGGCTGACCATGGCACGCATCGTGCGCGGCCAAGTGATGTCATTGCGGCAGAAGGAATTCATTGAAGCGACGACGGTCATGGGGCTGCCGCGCCACCGGGTGCTCCTGTGGCACCTCATTCCCAACGCCTTGGGACCCATCATCGTATACGCCACGTTGACCGTGCCGCGCGTCATGCTGCTCGAAGCGTTTCTCAGCTACCTGGGCCTCGGGGTGCAGCCGCCCATGAGCTCGTGGGGAATCCTCATCAACGAAGGCGTCGAAGCCATGGAGACCCACGCGTGGATGCTCATTTTTCCAAGCATTGCACTGTCCCTGACCCTCTTTTCGCTGAATTTCCTCGGAGATGGACTGCGCGACGCCCTCGACGTACGCGCGTCCAAGGATTGATATGCCGCTGCTCGATGTAGACGACTTGACAACCCACTTTCACACACGCGAAGGCGTTGCGCGCGCGGTCGATGGAATCTCCTTTTCCGTCGAACCCGGCGAGACCATCGGCATCGTTGGTGAATCGGGGTCGGGGAAATCCGTCGCGAATCTATCCCTGCTGGGCCTTATCCCGACGCCGCCCGGCCGTATCGTCAAAGGGTCGGCGGACTTCGACGGCGTGGACCTGCTTGCCTGCAGCCCCAAATCGCTGCGCACCATCCGCGGACAAGCCATCTCGATGATCTTTCAGGACCCCATGACGGCGTTGAATCCCTTCATGCGCATTGGCGATCAGCTCATCGAGCCGTTGCGCGTGCACCAGGGAATTGCCAGGAACGAAGCCCGCAAACGGGCCGTGGAAATGCTCCACTTGGTGGGCATTCAAGACGGGGAAAATCGTCTAAGCGCATGGCCTCACGAATTCTCCGGAGGCATGCGCCAGCGTGTCATGATCGCCATGGCGCTCATCACACGGCCAAGCCTCCTGATCGCCGATGAACCCACCACCGCCCTCGACGTCACCATTCAGGCGCAGATTCTCGACCTGCTGTCCCGGCTCCAACAGGAAATGGGCATGGCGGTGATTCTCATCACCCACGACCTTGGCGTTGTGGCGCGGGTATGCCGCCGCATCTACGTCATGTACGCCGGGAAAATCATGGAATCGGCCGCGACCGAAGACCTCTTCGCATATCCGCGCCATCCCTATACCGAAGCGTTGTTGCAGTCGCTGCCGTCGACCCACGTGAGTGGCCAACCCCTATACACCATTCCCGGACTCCCCCCGGACCTCATGTTACCCGCCGAAGGTTGCCCCTTCGCCCCGCGCTGTCCAAAAGCCACCGAAAACTGTATCTATGGGACCATCGCGCTCGAAGAAATCGCACCCGGACGCCGCACCGCCTGTTTCCGCGTGCAGGAAGGTGAATTATGACGCCGCCCCTGCTCGAATTGCGCGATATCAAGACCCATTTCCCGGTGCACTCGGGGATTATCCGAAGGCGCCGTGTCGGAACGGTGCGGGCAGTCGACGGCGTGAGCCTTGACATTTTCCCGGGTGAAACCGTCGGACTGGTCGGCGAATCGGGGTGCGGCAAGTCGACCCTGGCGCGCACCATCGTGCGCCTGGCGCCGCCCACGGAAGGCACGGTGTCTTTCGAGGGCCGCGAGATCGGCAGCCTTCCTGAATCCGCATTCCGCAAAATCCGCCCCCGACTCCAGATGGTCTTCCAGGACCCCTACGCATCGCTCAATCCCCGCATGACCGTGTTCGATGCCTTGGCCGAGCCCTTGCGTGTGCACGGCTTGGCCGACAAAAAGAGCGTGATAGGGCGCGTGTCGGAATTGATGGGACTCGTGGGGCTCGCCCCGCGCTTCATGCGCCAATACCCCCACGAATTCTCGGGCGGCCAGCGCCAGCGTATCGCCATCGCCCGCGCACTCGCGCTCGAACCGAAACTGGTCGTCGCCGATGAACCGGTGTCCGCATTGGACGTGTCGGTGCAAGCGCAAATTCTGAATCTCATCGCCCAGTTGCGGGAACAGATGGGACTGACCCTGCTCTTCATTGCCCACGATTTGTCCGTAGTGCACTACCTCTCGCACCGCATCGCCGTGATGTACCTCGGGCGCATCGTCGAGCTAGGTCCCGCGGAAGAGGTATTTCGCCGTCCGAAGCATCCCTACACCAAGGCCCTCATCAGCGCGATCCCGCTCCCGGACCCCATCCAGGAGAAAGCCCGGCAACGCGTGGCCCTGCGCGACGAACCCGCTTCGCCCTTGAATCCGCCATCGGGCTGCCCCTTCCACCCGCGCTGTCCCTACGCCCTGCCCCGTTGCGCGGACACCGTCCCGATGTTGGAACCCTGCGGTGCAGACCACGAGGCCGCGTGCATCCGGCTCGAGGAGATTGGGTGAGGGCAAACGAGACTGACCAGTCAGACGCGTTCAACTCGTCAGACTTGTCCGACCGGTCCGACGTGTCAGACGGCCCTCAGGGGCCCTCAAAAAGCGCCAGCATCTCCTCGGCCTCGTCTTCACGCCCCAGGACGGCCGCGATATCCCGGAGGTTATCCCGGGCGGTGGCGAGACCGGGGTCGAGGTGCAGGGCTTCGGTGACATAGGTCCAGGCCTCGTCCGGACGGTCCATGGCGAGAAACGTCACGGCGAGATTGTTGAACGCCACGGCGCAGGCACGGTCTTCCTGCACGGCCTTCAGAAAACAAGATGACGCCTTAACGGAATCGCCCTCCGCAAACCATCCTTCCCCCTCGGAGTTGAAATCAAGCGCACGCCGGCGTTTTTCGACGCGTTCCCGCCCCCATGGAGCCGGCCGATGCGGCACCGGCCCCTTCTCTGTCTCGATCAGCCGCACAATCAGGTCCGCCACGCGCTCCGAGGCACGGCCGTCGTTGACGCCGTTGAAACGCCGGACGCTCCGCCTGCGTCTGGCTTGCAGAGATGCCCTGCTTTCCGGGTCCAGCAACGCGCGCTCGATAGCCGGCACGATCTCGTCGCGGTGGGCCA
This sequence comes from Candidatus Hydrogenedentota bacterium, assembly GCA_046483455.1. GTDB lineage: Bacteria > Hydrogenedentota > Hydrogenedentia > Hydrogenedentales > SLHB01 > UBA2224. The sequence continues at coordinate 7,638 of JAWODE010000054.1, forward strand.
CATGAATGACCGCGTCGCCGTTATCAAAAGCGGGTCCCAGGCCAACCCGGTGCATTGCCGCCCCGTATGCCTCGAGGTCGACATTGATTACCGGTTTTCCGAGCAGAATGGCCTCGATCCCGAAATTCGACTGTGTACAGAGGACCACATCGCTTACTGCCAGGGAATGATACGGCGATAACCGATCAATCCAAACTCGTTCGCGGACCGGTGCCGGAAGGGCCTCTACCATCGCCTCATAGGGCGCGGCATCTTCCCGGCTCGCCCGGGGACGTACCATGAACTGCCAGTCGGAATGACGCGCCGCAAGGACTTCATACGCATCGAGCACCGCCCGCGCGTTGTCCTCGGCATGACTCGGAAACGCCTGGTCCACGGAACACCAATGCCGGTCGCTGGTCGTGGCATACGTGACGATCGGCCGCGCGGCATCGAGCCCCATTTCGGGATATACGAGCCGGGTCGCTCCGCTCGGCACCGGTCCGGCCAGGCGGTCCCATGCCGGATTACCAGTCACAAAGACACGCTCCCCCGGCACCCCGTGCGCCACGAAGACGCCCCGGAGATACTCGCTATACACTGCATGATAGGCAGCCGCGGTAGGAAATGTGGGAACGGTCGGTCCCACGGGCACTCCGTGAAGCACCTGCAGGGACGGAATGCCCAAATGCTGCGCATAGTGCATGAGCGTACGCATATCCCGGCTGTGGTCTTCAGACACGACCATCAGCCGCAAAGCGCGGTGTTGCGCGGCATGATACAGGCTCTCGACCGCTACGATTTCGGCTACGAGATTCCGCTCGAGGGCCGCCCGAACCGTGTCCTCGAGCTGATCGACCGTCTCACGTTTCAAAAAAGGATACCGCGACCGGAGTGCGCCGTTCTGCATGGACGCATTGATGCCGGCAATACGCCGTAGTGCTTCCGCCTTCGCATTGTCGACCGTGTCTTCGGGGTTGTAGGCGTACAGCGATACGCTGGGGAGGCCGTGCTTATTCAACAGTTCCGTGGTGGGCTCGAGGGTCAACAGGTCGATGTCGGCTTGGGTCAACAGCGCCTCCGCCACGCGTTCCGCACCGCGGTACCCCATGAGGCACAAAAAGACGGCGGGCCGGGCGTCTCCTCGTTGGCTCATGCTTCCTCGCGCTCCCTCGACCGGGCAAAGATCGGGATAAGGTCATACACCAGCACCTGTTCGAGTGGCCGGCCCAGATTAATCCCTCGGTATACCAGTGATGAGTCGAACTCCGAACCCGAGTACCATGTACGCGCAACGAGCCGTGCATGACGGTCAATGGGGTCCAGCCCCGGTTCTATCTCCGCTTCGTGGGCCAGTCGAGTCTCAAGCGTGGTCTTGTCTTCCATAATAAGGGCCTCTCCTTAACAGAATAGTTTCCCCATCCAGCGAGAGTACCATACGCGGTAAAGAACGGCATTCGGAACATGGGCGCGCATCTCGACACGAAGCCCCGAGGACTTACCGGAAAGCTCCCGCCAAGGGGTTCGCAATAATCGAATGGATGAGAAACACCCCCGTGATCAGCCACAAAACGAGGCAGACCCAGAACGCGGCGGTCCAGAAGCCGCGGAGCCCCGCATTCCGCTGGGGATGTACTTCCGGGAGGATGCCAAGAAACAGCCCTCCGACGAGTCCTCCGATATGGGCCGCGTTGTTGACCCGGGGCACGATAAGCCCGAAGACAAGCATATAGATGACCCACCGCACGAGCACATCGCGGTATACGCGCATGGCCGGCCCGCCCGTGTGAAAATAGGCGATTCCGAACCCGATGAGCCCGAATATCCATCCCGATGCCCCCAGCGTCGGCACTTGCGGCATGCCTTTTACCCGGGCGTACCAGATATACGACCCGGCCGCGGCCGTGATCTGGCAGACCGTGATCAGCACAAGCATCCGCGAGCGCCCGACCTGGTTCTCCATGAGGGGCCCGATCTGACTGAGGGCGAAGAGGTTGAATCCGATGTGAATAATTCCCGCATGAAACAGGCCGAACGCGAGGATGCGCCAGAAATGCATGGGGTAATTCATCATCGTGGGCATCCACCCGCCAAACCGGAACAGCGTTTCTGGATTTGGTCCCATGATGCCCGACAGACCCTGGACAAGGATGCTCAGACCGAACAGACCGAGCATAATCACCATAAAAATAACCACCGTCGGCGCGCCCCCTTGCGGCATCACGACGCCGAACAGGCGAAAGAGTTTATAGCCCAAAGGCGAGGGAAGGCGCGCTCCGCATTGTTTGCACCGCCGGGCCCCCCGATCGTTCAAGGCATTGCATTTCAGGCAGAACTTATGGGGGTATTTGAGCCACTGCAAACGGGTCGGCAGGGAAGTGCCGCGCTCGCGCGCCGCATCCCGTTTCTTCTCCCACTGGTAAAGTTTCCAGCGGAGTTTCTGCGTGCGGATGCCGAGCGCCTCAAGTTTGTCTAATATCTTACAGAGAAAATCGATCATAATGCGCCGCTTACTCCCCATCTCGCCAGCGGGCAGTGTACCGCGCGGGTTCCATCCGAGGCAATTTCATCGAAAAACGAGCCCTAGCTTTTCAGACTACCTTATGAAAACCTCCAGAAAACGGAGGACAAGTAAGAAAAACCCGTCCTCCGTTCAACAAAAAATTGCCCTCGACGCATGCAGGAATTGATGTGAAACTCAGAACGATGCGTGCGCCTATTCTCCGGGTCTTGGCTCCACTACCGTCCCACGACCACATTGCCATCCCACATGGACGGAATATTGAGCTGCGGGCAGCCGTAAAACAAGAGGAGCAGAAACAGCGCAATCACGATGGACAAGATAATACGCAGTATCTTCAGACGGGCCCGTGTCGGAACGGGTTTCAGAGAGCCACGTGGCTTTGTAACTTTCGCCTTCGGTTTGCCCCCTGCCTTCGAATAATGATCGCGCATAACGCTCCGCGCTCTCAGCACGCACCACATACCGGCGATAAACATCGTTAACGCCACCACCCCCGGCAGATAGGACAGGCCGGCAGGCTGAAATCTATTGGGCTTCTCAGGATGAAACACGACCGCGACCTCGAGTTCGCCATTCGGCATGGGCTCACCGCTCAGCCGCCCCGTATACCGTCGCCGGTAGATCGCCCCTCTTGGGTGTTGGTACCGGAGGTAGTAAACGCCGTCACCCATCGGTTCCGCCGAACCGATGGTCCGCAACCCCTTCAGGTCAAGCACAAGACTTGTTCCCAGTCCCGTCCGTTGCGCCAACAGGGCCGCGCTTAGCACCAAGACCACTCCCGCCACAAGAAAGACGATCCCACGCCACGGCGGTTTTTTGCTTTTCGGGTTCTCCTCGCCCACGGCGTCTCCTTACGGGGCGCTCAGCGTTTCACACGTTCTATCATAGCCGTGCAATACGCGACATCGCGTTCGAGAACCGCGATACGCTCCTCAATTGTCTTGTAATGCCCGAGCGATTCGTCCTCGATGCAGACGTCCCCATCGTATCCGGCATCCGCGAGCATATCCAGCACTTTGGCGTGATCGATGTCGCCCTCATCAAGGGGCGAGACATAGGCGCCATATTCCCAACCGGCTTCGCGGGTGATTTCACGCTTCTCTTTCGGGTAGTTGATGTTCTTAAGATGAGTATGCTTCGTGTACGGCGCGAGAATGCGCAGAATCCCATACACCTCTGAAAGCGGATACCCTCGCCAATAGAAATTTCCCGTGTCCATTGTCGCTCCGAGGCGGTCCGAGCCGACGCTCTGGTAGACATTGAGTTGAAAAGCGAGATTGTTCCCCTGGAACCCGTGGTTTTCGATGCCGAGCGCCACCTTCGACCCGGCGGTACGCTCGAGGGCGCCGCCCAGCCCTTCCGCGAACAACCCCACGCGCGCTTCGAAATCCAGCTCGCGCTCCTTCGACATGGCGCTGTCGATGCGCACCGACGGCATGCCCATACTATCCGCCAACTCGATGGCACGTGCTTCCCACGCGATGTTGGACTCAGTGTCGCCCACGCTAAAATCGTTGGCGGTCAGGAAACAGCAAGCCGTGATACCCAACTCGTCCAAATGCTTCTTGTAGGCTTTCGCGTCGTCATCCGAAGCCAACGCAATTTTTTCCTTCGAATCCATCGCATAGACTTGGAAGTCTTTTGACAGCATTATTTCAACGGCATTCACGCCGAGGCGCCGCAGCCCCTCGACGGGACTCGCGAATTCGTCACCCGCCACCATGGCATCGCGTATGGAAACGTACATCGTCGTTCTGTCCCTGTATGGTGTTTTGCAGGAGTTTCCTGCCACTTCGCATCCTTATTCACCTTATGCTCGCCTGAAACGCTAAGTGTACGGCCCTCCCAAAAGGCGTTCAAGAGACCGAAGAAAGAGGTTTTGACAGAAGTGACAAGATCGAGCGTAAGGATACAGTGCCCGGTATGACTTTCGTACCATGGCCGTCCCGGCCATGATCCGCCACCGGCGAGACGACCGTGTTGCAACGCGCCTCGTGTTTCTTTTTGTGGTCCATAAATCAGTATTGCTAGTAACTGCGGCGATTGTATTTCCATCAACGGCAATATCATCTACAACTACTCTGTGAGCAGTTAATTGTGTTTGATTTATAGCAACAAGTGTAGAACCTGCAACGTCAAATCTAATTGTG
>JAWODE010000087.1:0-6104 GCA_046483455.1 Candidatus Hydrogenedentota bacterium
CCCTCGAGCAGGTCAATCTGGGCATTTACGACGTTCAGAAGAAATATTTCGAATCGTTGTTTCTGGTCCACGATCTTTTCGGCGTAATCCCGGTTCCCTTGCCCGGGGCGTATCTGGTGATGGTGCTGCTTGCGGTGAATTTGACTCTCGGGGGCATCGTCCATGCCCGGAAGGGGCCGTCGCACTGGGGCATCCTCCTCGGACATGCGGGGATTCTATTTTTGCTGTTGGGGGCGGTGGTGCAATACAACTACTCGGTCAGTGGCAATCTCACGCTCTACGAGGGCGAGCAATCCAGCGAATTCGAGAGCTATTACGATTGGGAAATCGCCATCGCTGAGGCGTCGGGCGAGGGGCCGTATACCGAGTACCTCATCCGAGACGACCAGTTCATGGAGCTTGGTCCCACCGGCACGCGCACGTTTCGCAACGCCGCTTTGCCGTTTGAACTCACGGTCGATGGCGTGTTCCGAAACTGCATGCCCCAGCCCGTGGACCCCGAGGACACCGCGGCAGGCCGGGCAACCGACGGCTTCCGGCTTGTTCCGAAGGCGCCTGAAAAACAAGCCGAGCGCAACGCCGCGGGCGCGTATGTGACCATCGAGCCGGAAGAGGGAGAGCCCACCGGGGCTATCCTGTGGGGTTTCTCGCACCTTCCGCTTACCGTCGAGATGGACGGGAACGTGTGGGTATTCGACCTTCGCAAGCGGCGGTACCAGATGCCCTTTACCGTAGCCCTCGATACGTTTACCTATGAAACGCATCCAGGAACACAAATGCCCAAAAAATTCGAGAGCGAGGTGCGCAAGATCGAGGACGGCATCGAGCAATCCGTGACGATTAGCATGAACCAACCCCTGCGGCACCGCGGCTACACCCTGTACCAGGCCTCATGGGGGCCCCCGGATGCCCAGCCGGACGAAAAGCTCTTCTCGGTTTTTGCGGTGGTGAATAATCCCGCGGACCAGTGGCCGCTGTACGCGACGATCATCATCACCCTTGGACTCGCTATGCATTTTACGCAAAAACTCGTGGTATACCTGCGCGAGCAAAGCAGAGGCGACGTATGATGAAGCGCTGGCGAATTATTCCGGCAATTCTGGCGGCAACCATGGGGATTATAACTTGCGCCTCCGCGCGAGAGGCTTCCACGGCGCCCGAGGCTCCCCCCGCCCGGTGGGACCAGGAAACACTGGCGCTGTTCGGGTCGCTGCCGGTGCAGGAAGGTGGCCGCATCAAGCCCCTGTCTACGTTTGCGGCGTTCAAGCTGCTCAAACTCAGGGGCATGCGGTCGTGGCGCGGTCCCGAGCGTCCGGGCGAGCGCAAATTGGAACGTCTGCTCGCGGGGATGGTGCACCCCGAGCTGGGCCCCGTCGAATGGCTCATGGATACCCTGTTTTACCCCCGCGCGGCGGCTGAGTACCCTGTGTTTCTGGTGCCGTCGGATGAACTGGTGGACGCCATCGGCGTGCCTCACCAGGGCAAGCGGAAGCGCGATCGGTATTCATACATGGAATTGTTGCCGGGACGCGATAAGCTTTATGAGCTTGCCGACCAGTATACGGCCCTTCCCGAACGTGAGTTGACCGGCTTGCAGCGCCAGCTCGTCAATCTCGCCCACAACGTGGCCGATTACGAGTCGCTTTTGTCGTTTCTGGATTTTGCCCGGAAAGAGTATCCCTCGCGTGCGACGGAAGGCCTGCGCCTGATTTTCACCAAAGAGGACCAGACGAATTTCAGCGATGTGTTGCGGCGCGCGCCGTTGCTTGCGACGGTAATTCGTACGCTCAATATTTCGGAAGGGGGTGAACTCAGCGCAGAGAAGCGCGAAGCGGAGTTGGAAGCGTTGCGCACGTTGCTCGACATGGTCGACACCTATGGGGCTGCCGCAAAAGGGATCGCGTTGCTTCCGCCCATCTCCGATGGCCGGGCGGAGGAATGGGTAGCTCCGGGGGATGTCGTGGCCGAAGCGTTCATGTCCGAGGAACCGCCTGAAATGCACATCGCCCTGATCGCGGGACTCGAGGACCTTGTTGCTTCGGTGGATAACCGACCGGATTTCACGCGGCATCTGGAGAGCTTTCACGGGGCGATCGTTCGGATTGCGACGAATCGCGGCGAGTACGAAAGTATTCCGCAAGAGATGGCGTTCTATCGTTACCGGTTTATCGGGCGAAGCTTGCCCCTCTACATTCTCTGTTTTCTGCTTGTGGCCGTTACCTGGCTGAAGCCCAACTGGCGGCGATTGACCCGGTTTGCTCCGTATGCACTCATGGCGCCGACACTGCTGCTGGCCATTGGCATCGTTATGCGCTGCCTCATACGAAACCGGCCGCCAGTGACCACCCTCTATGAGACCATTCTTTTCACGACGGTTGTGAGTGTGGCACTGGCCATCGCCATCGAACTGATGAACCGTCGCCGCATCGCTGTGTCGGTAGGCGCGCTGCTCGGGGCGGCCGGCATGTTCCTCGCCAACCGGTACGAGGTGAAAGAGGGCGTCGACACCATGCCGAGTCTCGTGGCCGTGCTTGACACCAACTTTTGGCTCTCGGCTCACGTTACGACGATCGTCATGGGGTACGGTGCGGCTATGTTCGCGGCGGCTATCGGACACGTGTATATCGTGGGCAAAGTCTTGCGCATCCGGAACAATGACGACGACTTTTATGCCAGCGTTTACCGCATGACTTACGGCGTGACGGCGTTCGGACTGCTCTTCGCCGTTTTGGGAACCGTTTTGGGCGGCATTTGGGCCAATGAAAGCTGGGGCCGTTTCTGGGGGTGGGACCCGAAAGAGAACGGCGCCCTCATGATCGTGCTGTGGATGCTGACGATGCTGCACGCCCGCCGGGGCGGCTACATCAAGGGTCTTGGGTTCAACATCGCAGCGGTCTTGTGCGGTATGGTCGTGGCCTTTTCGTGGTGGGGCATCAATCTGCTGGGTGTGGGACTGCACAGTTACGGGTTTACGAGCGGCATCTTCCGGGTGCTCTTGGGGTTTTACATCGTCGAGGCCGTTGTGGTGCTGCTGGGGCTGTTCGTATGGCTTCGCGATAACGGCTACCTGGCGCCTGTGCAGGCCACGGAGCCATAAGAGGACATCCCGTTGAAGCGGGACGGAGCGCTACCTCGAAAGCGCATGTCCCGGATGGCTTGTCCGGGCTTCCGCTCCGCGGGCTGCGGCTGGAACCTCGCTCAGCCTCGGGCCTTGCCGACGCCTCCGTTACGAGACTTTGGCGCAGGTATCAAGAAGGTCGCGGACCGCCGAGACCATGTCCAGGGCCTTGTAGGGTTTGGGCACGAACCGGATGCGTTCGTCTTGCTGCATGGCGGGGTCGACGGTATCGGTGCCATAGCCGCTCGAAATGATGCAGGGGAGCGTCTGGTCGAATTCGCGAAGGGACTTGACGGCTGCCGCGCCGCCCATTCCGGGCATGAGCAGGTCCATCACGACCAACGCGATGTTCGGGCCGTGTTCGTTAAAAACTTCAATGCTCTCTTCACCCGTCTCGGCGGCAAGGACGGTGTACCCTTCCGCCTCGAGCACGTCACGCAAAAGGCTCTGCATGAAGACTTCGTCGTCGACGATCAGAATGGTTTCGTGGTTGCGTTCTTTGCCGGGAGGGACGTGGGGGGGAAGAATTTTCTCGTGGAGGGGCTGTCGCACATTACTGGAAGCGGGCAGATAGACCTCGATTCGGGTGCCGTTGCCTTCCGCGGAATCGACGCGGATGCCGCCGCCGTGGGCCTCGACGACGCCATAGACCACCGAGAGGCCCAATCCATATCCCTGGGTATTCTTCTTGGTGGTGAAAAAGGGCTCGAAAATATGGCGAACGACTTCAGCGGGCATCCCGCAGCCGTTGTCTTCGAACGTGATCCGGATATAGGGGCCGAGGTGATCGAGGCTGAGGCGCTCCTGGAGGGGCGCGTCCACGTCGATATTCTCCGTGGCCACCCGAATGAAGCCTTTTTCGTGGATGGCGTCGCGGGCGTTGATAAGCAAATTCATGAGCAACTGGTTGATCTGACTCAAGTCGACTTTGGCCGATAAGAGATCGGGGGCCTGGTCGAAACGAACTTCGATGTTGGGATCGACCGCCAGCGACAAGAGCGCGAGAGTCTCCTCGATGACTACGTTGAGGTTGACTTCCTGTTCTTCGGCTTTCTTGCCGCGGGCGAAGGCAAGCAATTGCTGCGTGAGCTCCGCGGCCCGGGATGCGGCGCCCTCGATGGCCTCCGCGTGACGGTGAAAATCCGAGCCGGGTTCTGTTGCCTCGCGCATTAGAGACGCATAGCCCAGGATACCCCCGAGCATGTTGTTGAAATCGTGGGCAATCCCTCCAGCAAGGCGGCCCAGGCTTTCCATTTTCTGGGATTCAAGCAGCCGCGCCTGCAAGGCTTCCCGTTCGGTTACGTCGACAACAATGCACACCGCCCCCGTGACTCCTCTATCTTCTTCAACCATGGGCGATATTGCAATGTTGCAAATGCGGGCCGTGCCGTCCCGACGGTGCATAAGAAGGTTCCGGAACTCGATGGGTTGCCCGCGCTCGAGGACGTCCGTTGTCATGCGCTCGACAAATTGGACATGCGGCTCGAGCATTTGGTCGCAGGCCTCGCGGAGGGAATCGAAATTCTCGACCTCGCCTCCCGCAATGTTTTTCATGCGGGGGTTTATGGCCAGTAGTTCGAGGTTGCGGTCGATGATAAACATACCGACTTCGGCGTTGTGAAGTGCGCTGGCCAGCATGTCGCGCGACTGCATCAGCTTCTGTTCGGCCTCTTTGCGCGCTTCGATGTCGCGCACAACAATGCTGAACCCCAGAATGGCGCCGTCGTCTTCGGAGACGGTGGAGATCGACGCGCTCGCCCAGAAACGCCGACCGGATTTGGTATGTGCGGCCAATTCTACGTCAAGAAGGGGGCCGCCGCTCTCAAGTAGCTGGCAGGAGATGGACGACAGCCGCTCGCCGCCTTCGGCGAAGAGGTTTATCAGAGGCATGCCGACGGCTTCTTCCTGGCTATAGTCAAAAAGGGTGTGGGCGCCCCGGTTCCATGTGCGAATGATGCCTTCGCAATCGCACCCGAATACGGCTTCGGCAGACATGTCGGCCACCCGAGTGAGGAAAAGGCTCTTTTTGTTCAATTCCTTCAATTGCTGGTGCTCGCGCTCGAGGTGGCCATGCAACTTGGTCGCTTCCCGAAGCAGGGCGAGGAATGCCAGGAGAATACAAATATACCCCGTACTTTCCGTGATGTGCGGCGCCAGTTCGCTCCCAAAACCTTCATCGCCCAGAATCGGCCAGTATTTTATGGCCTCGATCTCATATGTCAAATCTACAAATTTTGCGAAGGCTAAGCATAATGCTCCTCCGTAAAGGAAAAGGAGGGTGAGCGATTTCGGAATGAGTTTTCGTGCGGCCACGCACGCGCCGAGGACCAGGAGCGCGGTCCCGGTGAACTCCAACAGATCGCCCCATAGCTCATTGCCCACGAAATAGTTAGGGTAATATGAAGCGCTGAATAACAAAACGCCAACAGCCAGAATGGCGCAAATGCCCCACCAACCCTTCATCTGATTCCTCCTGATGGAGACGCCCCCTACCTCCTCGCCCCCTTTTGTAGTTTAAGTAAGTATAAACGGAAGTTGATTGTTCTGACAAATAAATATGAGGAAACTGCCGGTGTTGTAAAGGCAATAACCTTGAGAGGACACCCGAGTATACACAAACAACGCGTTACCCACGAGGGGTTTGACGGGTGTATTATAAAACACGGCAAGACAGGCAGTATACCTGGTGAAGAGAGGGTAAAAATGATGTCGACGGCTCAACCTACTAAGACGAGAAGAACGGTTTACGTATTCCTGGTGGTGGGGCTCGCGTGGGGTACGTTCTCGATGAGCCAAGCCGCCGAGGCCGCGCGGCCGCGCGTGTTCGCGAGGGAAAACCTCGTGGCGTGGTGTGTCGTGCCCTTTGACGCGAACAAGCGCGGCCCGGAAGGGCGCGCAGCAATGCTCAAACGACTGGGGTTCACCAAACTGGCGTACGACTGGCGTGCGGAACACGTGCCCGAGTTCGAGGCGGAGATCAAGGCGC
>JAWODE010000099.1:0-4208 GCA_046483455.1 Candidatus Hydrogenedentota bacterium
TTCCAGGAGATCAACCAGCAGGTGGTGGCGAAAGGCGGCATTCCGGCCGAGGCCGCGCCGATTCTGCAAGGGATCACCAAGTCGGCGTTGAGCACGGAGAGTTTCTTTGCAGCCGCTTCCTTCCAGCAGACGACCCGGGTGCTGACGGATGCGGCGCTTTCGGGCAAGCGGGACTATTTGCGCGGCCTGAAGGAAAACGTGATCATCGGACATTTGATCCCGGCGGGCACGGGCAGCCGGCATTATGAAAATGCCCAGGCGGTGGTGATGGAAGATGCGGCGCAAGACTTTGCCGAGGAACTCGAAGTGGGTCCGGCGGCCGAAGAGACGGACATCGGCGAGGCCGAGGACGCGCTGGCATAGGTTTCGGAAAACCCGCCAGTGAAAAAGTGTTGAAACGCTTGACATGCCGGTATTTGTGTGCTAAACTTACCGGCCGCTGTCTAACGGGAGTGCTCTGCACAAAAAGGGTGGTGAAGCGTCGGCTTCATGCCCCGAGTGAGAGTGCGTAAACTGTCTAATAGCAAGGAGAAAGGTTTTGCCGACGATTAATCAGCTTGTGCGGAATTGCCGGAAACGCAGGCCAAATAAGACAAAATCTCCGGCGTTGAAGGGGTCTCCGCAAGCGTCGGGAACCTGCACGCGCGTCTATACGATGACGCCGAAGAAACCGAATTCGGCCCTTCGGAAGGTTGCGCGTGTGCGCTTGAAGAATGGTATGGAAGTGACGTCCTATATTCCGGGAATCGGCCACAATTTGCAGGAGCACTCGCAGGTAATGATCCGCGGGGGCCGTGTGAAGGACCTTCCCGGCGTGCGTTATCACTTGATTCGTGGCGTACTGGACGCAAGCGGCGACATGGGTGGCACGGCGAGCAGGAAAGAAGAAGACGGTAAACCCGTTCATGATGGACGCTGGGTAAGCCGTTCGAAATACGGTGTGAAGAAACCGAAGGTGTGAGTGAGCGCTCCGCGCATGTGATGGCGCGGGTGACTTCGTAAGGGAAAACAGGATGAAGCCGCACCACGCAGGTGGAGGCGGCGAAAGTGAAGGGATAGGCGTTTCCAATGCCAAGACGACGCGAGGTTCCGAAGCGGGTATTGCTTCCGGACCCGAAATACAAGAGCCCTTTGTTGGCCAAATTTATCAACACGATAATGGTGTGCGGGAAGAAGAGCATTGCGGAGAGCATTGTGTACGGCGCGCTCGAGAGTCTCAAAAAGAAGCTCCCCGCAGACGATCCGATCCACGTGTTCGAGACGGCCATTGACAATGCCAAGCCTTTACTCCAAGTGAAGTCACGCCGGGTGGGCGGCGCCACCTACCAGGTGCCCGTCGAGATTGCCCCTGCCGTTCGGACGGCTCTGGCGTTCCGTTGGATTATTGAGTTCTCGCGCAAACGGGGCGAGAAAACGATGGCGGAGCGCTTGGCGGCGGAATTGCTGGATTGTTATAACCGGCAAGGCAATACGATTAAGCGGCGCGAGGATACGCACCGGATGGCCGAGGCCAACAAAGCCTTTGCCCACCTGCGATTCTGAACTCGGCAGGGTCACGCCCGCATATATGAAGGTTTGACAAGGCGTTTTCGCGAGCGGGGGGATTTTGTGCTCCGCGCGCGGGCGCTAGAGGTAAACGATAGCGCGGCGAGGCGCATGGGCGCCCGAGCGCGTACAGTTGAATCGGTGAACGCACCAGCAGGAAGTGTTGGGTGCCGCGAGAGACAACCAGTGATGACGCACATAGGACAGAAGAGCATGAGTGACCCGACGAAGCGGTTTGCCGATTCGTTGCGGGTCATTCTGTAACTCTTTGGAAGGAGCCTTATGTCTCGGCGTTTTTCACTGGAAAAAACTCGAAATATCGGCATTGCCGCGCATATCGACGCAGGCAAAACGACCGTAACGGAGCGCATCCTGTTCTATTCCGGGCGGGTCCACCGGGTGGGTGAAGTGCATGAAGGCACCACCGCGATGGATTATATGGCCCAGGAGCGTGAACGGGGCATTACGATTACGTCGGCGGCGACTGCGTGCTCGTGGCGTGAGCACCGCATCAATATCATCGATACGCCAGGCCACGTGGATTTCACGGCGGAGGTCGAGCGAAGTCTACGGGTTCTTGACGGCGCGGTGGCGGTGTTTTGCGCGGTGGCGGGTGTGCAGTCGCAATCGGAGACCGTATGGCGGCAGGCGTTGCGGTACGGGGTCCCCCGGATAGCTTTCATAAACAAAATGGATCGTGTGGGGGCGGACTTCGACCGTGCCGTCGAGAGCATGCGCACCCGTCTCAAGGCACAGCCGGTCCGCGCCCAAATTCCGGTCGGTAAGGAATCGGATTTCCGGGGCATTATAGACTTGGTTCGGATGCGGATGGTCACGTGGCGGGGAGAAGGCGTCGACTCGACCCAGGAGTTCGGCGAAATCCCGCCGGAGGTGCGCGCAAGAGCTGAGGAAGCCCGGCATGATCTCCTCGAAGCGGCGGCGGAAGCGGATGAAAAGGTGATGGAAAAGTACGTTCATGAAGAGCCCATCACCGAGGAAGAGCTTGTCGCGGCATTGCGTAAGGGCGTGCTGGCGAATCAGTTCTGCCTGATCTTGTGCGGTTCGGCGCTTAAAAATAAAGGGACGCGCCTCCTCCTCGATGCGGTGGTAGATTACCTGCCATCGCCGGCGGATGTGCCTTCAGTGACGGGGCACAAGCCGGGCGAGTTGGACAAGGAGGTGGTCCGGCATCCGTCGGACGATGAACCGTTCTCGGGCCTGGCTTTTAAGATTCTTACGGACCCGCATGTGGGGCGCCTGACGTTTGTGCGCGTTTACTCGGGTGTGGTGAAGTCGGGCCAGCAGGTGCTGAACACCCGTACGGGCCGCAAGGAACGGCTGGGCCGGTTGTTGGAGATGCACGCCGATGAGCGCACGGATTTGGACGAGTTGAGGTCGGGCGACATCGGGGCTGTAATCGGAGCCAAGAACACGATTACCGGCGACACCCTGTGCGATCCCAAGAAACCGGTCGAGTTAATGCGCGTCGTGTTCCCGGAGCCGGTGGTGCATGTGGCCATCGAGCCTCGTACCAAGGCCGACCAGGACAAGCTGTCGGAGGCGTTGCAGAAGTTGTCCGAGGAGGACCCGACGTTTCAGGTTCGCGTGGATGAAGACACCGGGCAGACGATTGTTGCCGGCATGGGGGAACTCCATTTGGAGATTCTCATTGATCGGATGCGCCGGGAGTTTAATGTCACCGCCAATGTCGGCAAGCCCATGGTGGCGTACCGCGAGAGCATTCGCGAACGCACAGTGGAACGGGTCCGGTTTGCGCGTCAGACGGGCGGCCGGGGCCAGTTTGCCGATGTCGAGCTGGCGTTCGAGCCGGCTGAGAAGGGTTCGCATTTTGTGTTCGAGAATGCAACCGTCGGCGGTGCCGTGCCGAAAGAGTTTGTGCCGGCAGTCGAGAAGGGCATCCGGGAAACGCTGGACACGGGTGTGGTGGCCGGATATCCGGTGGTGGATGTAAAGGCCACGCTGCTCGATGGCGCGTTTCACGAGGTGGATTCGTCGGAGCTGGCGTTTCAGATGGCTGGGTCCATGGCGGCACGGAAAGCCATCCCGAAAGGGCGGCCTGCGCTTCTCGAACCGGTGATGCGGATCGAGGTGATTTGCCCGGACGAATATACCGGCGAAGTGGTGACGGATTTTAACGGCCGCCGGGGCAACATCGAGGAGATGGCCCTCGAGGGGCAGAGCCGGAAAGTGCTGGCGTTTGTGCCGCTTGCGGAGATGTTTGGGTATGCCAACGACATCCGCTCGCGGACGCAGGGCCGGGTGTCGTATAGCATGGAGTTTTCGCATTACGAAGAGGTGCCGGCGAACATCGCCAACGAGATTATGGAGCATACCGGCGGAACATTCCGCTTTGAATAAGGTAATTATCAGTCGGTAGCAGGAGAGAGATAAGGCAAGGACACAGGCCTGAGAGGTCGGGCAGCCCGAAGTAATCGAAGGAGAGAACCATGGCCAAGCAGAAATATGAGCGGACGAAGCCGCACGTGAACATTGGGACGATTGGTCACGTGGACCACGGGAAGACGACGCTAACGAGCGGTATCACGCGGGTGCTTTCGGAAACGGGCGGCGCGACGGTGATGGAGTTTGACTCGATTGACAAGGCGCCGGAAGAGAAGGATCGCGGGATTACGATCGCGATT
>JAWODE010000404.1:0-6747 GCA_046483455.1 Candidatus Hydrogenedentota bacterium
GGCAATTACATCAAGCGCTCCTCGCACGACGTGCTGAACATCAGCATGCCGCCTCTCCAGGTATATGCGGATGACAATGTTCTGGAGAGCGCGGGCGCACGAAATGCCGATAGTTGGAACCTTTTCAAGCACCCCGGCGCAAGCGACGACGGCTGGGAAAGCCGCGCTCGAATTGCAGTTTCGAAGAGCGACGAAGCCTGGACAGCCGAAATGGCGATTCCCTTTGAGGCTTTCTCTGAAAAGCCGCGCTTGGGCGACAAATGGCGTTTTAATGCGGCACGTACGGACCTTACCAAACGGGGACATCTCGGCAGCACATGGGCGCCCATTGTCTGTGGAGAATTCCTCCAACCCGGAGTTTTTCAGCCGCTTGCGTTTCGCTCCGAATTCCCGCCGGCCGGCCGTTCCGTCAGTTTTCTCGGGAGAGATGCCGCGGATGAGGCTACGCTTACCTGTGTGCGCACGCAAAAAGCGCCCGACTTAAATGGTCGCCTGAACGATGGGGCCTGGAAGAACGCAGCCCGAGCCACTGGGTTCCTTCTTGTAGGCGTCTATCCAGAAGGTCTGCGTGCGGCCCCTAATCAGTCCAAGACTTTTCTGTGTCATGACGCGGACCACCTTTACCTTGGTATAAGGTGCGAGCTTTCGCCGGAATTTCCGCCAGAAGTCCATGTAAGAAAAGACGGCGGCCCAGTCTGGGAGGACGAATGCGTCGAACTGTTTTTCGATCCCCATCCCGCGGTTCCCGACGATTATTACCAGGTCATTGTGAATCCACTGGGTGCGCTTTTTGACACGCACCACATGCCGAGGGAGATACCCGAGTCTGTTCGGGCGGAAACGCCTTTTGCCGTACCGCGCGTCGCTACGGATTCCGCCTCCGAGGCATACGACAAGGTATTGGCTTCCGCGGGCGCTACGTTGCCTCAACGCGACGAGGTGGACGAGCGCATTGTGCGGCAGGTGCGCGAAGGATCGGGTGGTTTTATTGCAACTCAGGACGACGTGGGCGGTTGGCCCAACCTCTCTTCAGATGCTCCTCCCGCCGACAGCGACCGCGACGGTATGCCGGACGCTTGGGAATTGAAGCACGGCCTGGACCCCAATGACGCGGCAGATGCTGCCGAGGATTCCGACGGAGACGTCTATACCAACATCGAAGAGTATCTTAACGGTACCCGTCCCTGAGACGGTGAAACGGGGCCGGGAGGCGCGCATTACAGGGATTGAGAGTGCAATTGTGGAAAAAGGGAGACTGCGCAATGGATACGACGCGGGTTATCGGAGCGATAGGATTGGCCTTGCTAATGGCAGCGACGGTTTCTGCTGCCGAAAGTCGACTTGTAGGGCCGGACAAGATATTTATCCGGTTCACCAACACCCGACCCGATGACTCCGCCGTCGTCGTGCGCCTGCACGTCGTTCCCAATCACAACAAGCCTTTCGGCTGGAACGGTATGACGGTCTATGTCGGCGCGGAGGGGGCAGAGGAGAAGCGCGACGTTGCCCCGTTGCCCCCTGGCGCGCAATCGCCATGGGTCGACGTCGGCCAATACATGAACCGTCAGGGCACGCGCAGTTGGGAGACCTATTTGTCGCCGCTATTATGCGGTGTGCAAACCGTGCCAAAAACCGATGGCCTTTATGTGGTGGCCGAGATTGCCGAAGGTCCCAACATGGGCGTCATTCGGCGTATCGAGGTGCGTAAACCAGGCCTTGCCGCCGAGGTTGCCGAGCGCGACTATCCATGGCATCTCGGTTATGGCGTCTGGAATCATGGCAAGCCGATTCTGCCTACGCTGGGATTGCTGGTGCCGTCGCATCCCGATGTTTCACCGCGTGTGTATACTCTCGAAGAAGCCATGGAGTGGCAACTCGATGTGATCGAAGAGTTCCCGGATATCGGACGGCTTCCAGAACAGCTCGTTTTTCGCACGCACGGCCGTAAAACCATCCTCGATGCGCTCGGCTACAACGGTTATCCCGAGGACACGGTCGAGGCCAATCTTGGCGACGAAATTTCCCTCGAACTGGACATGCCCGAGGAGGAGCAGAACCAGCGTTTTCGCGAGGCCATGAAAGCCCGGGGTTTCGAGCCATTGGACCTGATCAGCCCCGAAAAGAAGGCCCAAGCGGAGGATCTGTCCACAGCCGAGCAGTGGGAGCTTGTCACGTTGCTGCCCCCTGTGCCGGATAACCCCGTCCAGTTCTACGAATCGGCCATCTTCCGCTACCAGTTATGGTACGAGGCTCTCAAGCAACGCACCCAAGCGGCCGTAGCCGAGAATCCCAATAAGCGCGTTCTTGCCGGCGCGAATTTCAGCCCGCACATGAACGTCTGGCCTGATGTGCGCCAGTGGGTCGGACCCTTCGAGGCGGGCGCGATGACTATGACCTGGACGGAAGACTGGTGGTGGCAGTTGCCGGAGCTCTCGCCACAGGTCTACGGATTTCTGCTTGATGGGCTTCGTCTGGCGGGGACATACCATGGCGCGCCCATGCAGTTCTACATCATGCCGTTCAAGGGCAACTCGCCGAACAATTTCCGGCGCATGCACGGCCTCGCTTTTTCCCACGGCGCGAAAATCATTAACCACTTCCATACTGAAAACCAGGTCCTGACTACTTGGGATTACGTCGACATCTCGGAAAGCCCGCGTACGTACCAAGCCATCCACGATATGCTGCGCGATGCCGGGGCCATCGAGAATCGTCTTTACTCCGCTATGCCGCGGAAGGCTGATAGTGCCATCCTGTTGTCCTGGGCGGCGGATACCTGGGATACGGAAGATTTGGGAGGCGCGGGCCACCTGTATTCCGCCCAACACAACGTCAACAACGACGAACGCAAATCCCTCTGGCTGGCGTTGCGGCACGCTCAATACCCCGTGGACCTCATTACGGATAAGGATGTCGCGGCGGGAAAACTCGAAGATTATCGCGTGCTTTACGCGGTTGGTGCGGAAATGTTGGCCGAAGCCGTCGAACCACTGCGGGAATGGGTCGGCAAGGGCGGTATTCTCTACGCGTCGGGCGGGGGCGGACTATTAGACCAGTACCACCGACCCAACAGCGCTCTGAAAGAGGTTTACGGCATCAAGAGCAACGATCTTAACCGCGCGGTGCGCCACATACGGCCCAGAAGGACGCTGCCAAAAACCGAACCGCTAGACACAGTGCGTATCGAGGGAGCAGAAAGTTTTCCAAACATCGAATTCCCGGCCTTGCTATATCGCGAGACCTTCGAACCCGCCGCGGCCGAAGTCATCGGACGTTACGCCGGCGATGGTGCGCCCGCGGTCCTTATGAATTCGTACGGGGAAGGCCGGGCCATCTATTCCGGCGCTCTCGCGGGCCTTGCGTATATTACACCTGCCTTTACCGAAGCTTCCGATATTCTTCCCGTCGAGTTCCCGGAGGAACGCCGCCGATTTGCGACAATAGCGGCCGAACTGGCCGGCATTACGCCCCCGGTCAAAACTTCACATCCTCTCGTCGAAGCGCAATATATGGAAAGCGAAAACGGCGCGGTAGTGGTCCTGACCAATTGGAATCCCAAACCCCTTGAGGAATTGACGGTGTCGTTTCCAGGGTTGCCCGAGGTTAACCGCGTCCAGAGCCTCCGGGGGGCGGGCTATTTCAAGGGGGCCTTGGGCGAGCAGCAAGGCGGGGTACTGGAACCGACTTCCACGAACGGCTCGCCAACGGTAACGCTCTCGCTGTCGTTGACCGATTTCCTCTTTATCGACTGATATAGCCGGCCAGGATCTCCCGTCTCCAGCTGGCCGGGGTGGCGCGGCGTAAGCCAGGCCGGGGTGGACTCTTCCTCCCCGTTGCGACACCATTTTCCGGAACGGGCCGTCCCGCGACCGGCAAATCTCCAAAACTCTTGGCCGTGCGCGCCGCTCAGTACCCGATGGCGCAACCGTCCTTGCGGGGGTCCGAGCCGCCAAAGTAGCGCAGGGGCTCGTCTTCGCGCCAGATGGCCTGGTAGCCGCCGTGTGCACCGACCTTGGGCCTGATTTCGTGACCCATCGCGGCCAGTTGTTCTTTCACGGCGTCGCTGAACCCTTTCTCGAAGGTAAGTCGTCCGCCGCCTTCCATGGTTCCGCCGGTGAACGACGAACTGCCGCCGTGCTCGATGCGCGGCTGGTCCCCGGCTTGCTGCGGCGACATGCCGAAATCGATCATGTTCATCACCACCTGGGCGTGCCCCTGCGGCTGAAAATCACCGCCCATAACGCCAAACGACATGACCGGTCGGCCGTTCTTTGTCATAAACGCTGGGATAATCGTGTGGAACGGCCGCTTATGCGGTTCCAACTTGTTCCGATGGTTTGGCTCGAGTGCGAACGCCTGCCCCCGGTTCTGAATTGGAAATCCGACGCCATCGGGACAGATGGTCGAGCCGAACCCGCTGTAAATGCTCTGGATAAAGGAGATCATATTGCCTTCGCCATCGGCGGCTGTAAGGTAAATCGTGTCCGAGTCGAGTTCCGGGTCGCCGGGACGGACGTCGGTGCTTGCCTTGTTCGGGTCGATGAGGGCGGCGCGCTTTCTGGCGTACTCCTTCGAGATCAGCCACTCGACGGGCACGTCCGCGAACTCGGGGTCTGCGTAATAAATGGCCCGGTCTTCAAACGCTAGTTTTTTTGCCTCGATGAACAGGTGCAAATGCTCGGCCGAATTGGGTTCGAGCGTTCCGATATCGAACTGCTCGAGGATGTTCAGAATTTGCAGCGCCGCGATGCCCTGGCCATTGGGCGGGATTTCCCAGACGTCCCAGCCGCGGTAGCTGCTGCTTACCGGCTCGACCCAATTGGCGGTATGTTCTTTGAGATCGCGCAAGGCCATGCGTCCGCCCAGTTCGTTCGATTTCGCCACGATGGCTTCGGCGATTTCACCCTCATAGAAGGCGGCCGGGCCGTCCTTTGCGATGGCCTCGTACGATTTCGCGAGTAACGGGTTCTTGAACACCTCGCCGTACTGCGGCACCTTCCCGCCGGGATGGTAGACAGCGGCCATATGCGGGGCCATACGGTCGGTCCATGCCGAGAAATGCGTCGAGATGATGGGAGAGAGCGGAAAGCCCTCCCTCGCGTGCCGGATGGCGGCTTCGAGGCATTTGTCGAGACTCAACTTCCCGAAACGCTCATTCAGCAATCCCCATCCGCTGACGCACCCCGGCACGCTCCAGGCCAACGGACTTTGCTTCGGGATGCTTTTGAGGCCCATGTCGAGGGCATCCTGGAGCGTCCAATTATAAGGTGCGCGCCCGCTGGCATTCAGGCCGTACAACTTCTGCTCCTTCTCGACCCACAAGATCGCGAACAGGTCGCCGCCGATGCCATTGCTGGCGGGTTCAGTGACTCCCAGCATGGCATTCGTGCAGATCGCGGCATCGATGCAATTCCCCCCGGCTTTCAGAATGTCCACACCGGCCATGGTCGCGAGCGGCTGGCTCGAGCATACCATGCCGCGCTGGCACACCACCGTCGAGCGGTTGCTGTTTCGCGCTTCGATCTGTTCCAAATCCAGAAACGGCGGTTTCTGCCCGGATGCGCTTTCTCCGGACACCGCGGAGCGCGCAACGAGACTCATTATCGCGGCCCCCGCGGCGGTGGTCTGAAAAAACTGGCGACGGTTCATGGTTATTTCCTTTCGTGGCATATGCACTTCTAATGGATTCAGTACTACTATCTTCGAGAATTCGTCAGCGTTACAAAGACTTTTCGCCGTAAAGGCGCTCTTAAACGCTTCACTTTTCGGTTTTTTGTCCCCCGCTGGCGGGGGTGTCCACGCGAACTCGCGTGGACGGGGGTGGACTCCTTCAGTTTCCATATAGGTTGCGACTATACTTCTCCGTGGCTACGGTTTCTATCCGGGGCGCAAGCTCTTAGATATCCTCAATCCCGCACCAGCCGGTCTTCAACAGCATTGCGTTTCTCGACGCCTTCGAGGGTTTCGATGATAGCCAGGGCGAAATCCATGGCCGTGCCGGGTCCACGCGACGTGAGCACCTTGCCGTCCTTCTCAACGGCCCCGCCGGTGTAGGTCGTGTTGGGCAAGTCCATCTTGTCGACGAAGCCGGGATAACTGGTGGCCCTTTTACCCTCGAGAAGTCTCGCGTTGGCCAGCACCTTGGGCGCGGCGCAGATGGCCCCCACGAATTTCCCGCTGTCCGCCGTTTTCCGGAGAATCTCGTGGACGCGGCTGTCGTTATCCAAATTGTCCGTTCCGGGCTGGCCCCCGGGGAGCACCACCATGTCGTAATCGCGCTGCAACGCCTCGTCAAGCGTACAATCCGCCACAATGGAGATGCCGTGCGCCGCCTTCACCTGCGTATCGCCCAAGCTCGCCGTCACCACCTCAAAATCCGCCCGACGCAGAATGTCGACAATGGTAATCGCCTCAATTTCCTCGAACCCTTCTCCCAGTGGCACCAAAATACTCGGCATGGCCTTTGCCCTCCTTTTCCGCAAAACATCAGGGTGGAAATCCGCATCCGTTTCATTACAGCTACGGTAGAAAATCCAGACTACTACGTGCAAGCCGGCCCCGCAGGAGGGTGCTTTTGAACGCACCGCGGAGGCGCAGAGAACGCAGAGATGGGAAAGCAATGAAAGGCGGCGTGTGAAGAGGCTTTGCGCATTTCCCCGTGGTCGCCGTGTCGTTGTGTGAGATGGATAAGGAGCGCGGACGTGACCGTCCGCGGCGATCATATGGACGGGCTGGAAAGCCCGTCCT
>JAWODE010000134.1:0-9676 GCA_046483455.1 Candidatus Hydrogenedentota bacterium
GCAGGGATGACGATGAGAGCCGCGCATCCTCCGTCTCGCCCTGTCCTCTCTCCCGTCACCCCTGCGAAAGCAGGGGTCCAGTGTGCGCCCACAGGGTGCCTCTCGCAAGCCCTCTGGATTCCTGCTTGCGCAGGAATGACGGAGGGGATGCGCCCGCCGTAGCGCCTAGATTTCTGCGTGCGCAGGAATGACGGTGGGAAACGCCCCTCTTCCGTCTCGCCCTGTCCTGTCTCCCGTCACCCCTGCGAAAGCAGGGGTCCAGTGTGCGTCCACAGGGCGCCTCTCGCAAGCCCTCTGGATTCCTGCTTGCGCAGGGATGACGATGAGAGCCGCGCATCCTCCGTCTCGCCCTGTCCTCTCTCCCGTCACCCCTGCGAAAGCAGGGGTCCAGTGTGCGTCCACAGGGCGCCTCTCGCAAGCCCTCTGGATTCCTGCTTGCGCAGGAATGACGGTGGGAAACGCCCCTCTTCCGTCTCGCACCGGCCCCCGTTATCTATGTAAAAGCAAAAAAAGGAAGTGAGAGGGTTATACTTACATACCCACAGCCGCGACGCGCGCTACGCGCCGGCTGTGGATAGGCTGGGGTGAGGACAGCTGCTACGCACCTGCCCACATCCCTTGGATAACTTGCTTAACCCCCAGCGCAAAGCGGACATTTCTATTTTGCGTTGACATGAGATTGGCAACATATTGACATCGTTGCGGCGCCCCTCGTACGGTAATTTGAATTATTTTTGTGGTGATTGATGGCCTCGGATTGGGGATTTACGGCGGTGTGGTTGCGAATTATTTTGACACTGGTGGTTGTGGGGGCGTTTGCGGCTCTCTTCAGGCCACTGCTTCGCGGATTCGACCACGTTCTGGCCCGGCTGGATGGGCTGTTTGACGCCCTTCGGGGCAAACGGTGGCGCGATACACCGTTGGCTCTCTGTTTGCTTTCTCCGGTCTTTGTGATTCTGGGCACTTTCGGTATTGCGCCTCTTTTTTACGCAGTATATTTAAGTTTGTTTGAATTCCGACCTTCCGGGCGGTTGTTTATCGGTCTTGGAAATTACTTGGGTGCGCTAACCGAACCCGACTTTTGGAGAAGCGCTCTTGTAACGATTTATTACGTAGTTGGCACGATTCCCATTACGATGGTGATCAGCTTTCTCATCGCCTCGCTGTTGTACCGGATTGGCCGGGGCCGCGGCCTGTTCCGTACGGTATATTTCCTGCCCTATATCACCGCTGTCGTGGCGGCTGCGACGGTATGGGCATCTTTGCTGCATCCTCAGGATGGGCCGATGAACGAATTGTTGACGCTGTTGGGATTCGAGCCGCAGGCGTGGCTGCTTGAATCGCGGGGCGTGTTGTGGGTTATCACCAAGGGGTGGATTGGCCCGAATGTCGGTCCGAGCCTGGCGCTGTTTTGCATTATGCTCTTCGAGATCTGGCACTCGAGTGGGTTCATGATTGTGATTTTTCTCGCGGGGCTGACTACGATTCCGCGCGATTTGGAGGAAGCGGCGCGGATAGACGGCGCAGGATGGTGGCAGTCCACGCGCGCCGTGACGATCCCGATCCTGTCGCCCACCATTTTCTTCCTGCTCGTGGTAAGCACAATCAAGGCGTTTCAGGCATTTAACAGCTTCTACGCCATGACGGGCGATGGGCAAGGCCCGCAAAACACCACGCAGAATCTGACGGTGTACATATACGCCAATTTCTATAAAGCCGGGCGCATCGGCTACGGGGCCGCAGTGGCTACGCTGCTTGCTATCGGCATTGTGGTAATGACCGTCTTGCAGTGGCGCATCGCCGGGAGGCGGGTGCACTACGAATGATGCGAAGAGCATTGATATACGCCGTGCTGACGGCGGGGGCGCTGGTGACCACGTTTCCCTTCATATGGATGGTTTCCACGGCGTTAAAAAGCGAAGCGGAAGCGCTTACCGCGGGTCTTGATATCTTTCCCGAGCGCTTGATGTGGAGCAATTTCGTGGTGATGTTTCGCGAAGCACCGGAATTCGGAACGTATTTTTATAATTCGTTTTTTGTGGCGTTCTCCGTTACCGCGGCTGTTGTGGCTACATCAACGCTTGCGGGGTACACGTTTGCGCGCCTCGAATTCCCTGGGCGGCAACTGCTTTTCAGCCTGGTACTGGCAACTATGATGGTTCCTTTCGAAGTAACGCTCATCCCGAATGTTATGTTGATCAACACATTTGGCTGGCGAGACACCTACGCAGCGCTCATTGTGCCGTGGTGTGCCAACGCCTTTTCGATATTCCTGCTGCGGCAGGCCTTCATGAGACTGCCCTCGGAGTTCTTCGACGCGGCAAAGGTCGATGGTTGCGGCCATTTGCGGTTCTTGGTATGGATAGCCGCTCCGTTGGTGAAGCCCGCGGCTGTGACGGTCGGGTTATTGGCGTTTTTGGCAAGTTACAACTCGCTGATGTGGCCCCTGGTGGTGACGGACAGCCCCAGCATGCGCGTCGTGCAGGTGGGATTGACGCTCTTTTCTTCTGATAGAGGCGTTCGGTTGCATCTGCTCATGTGCGCGGCAACCGTTGTCATTCTGCCGACTCTGGCGCTATACTTCGCGGCGCAACGGTATTTTCTTGAAAGTGCTATGAGCGCGGGAATTAAGGGATGATCGCCACAATATATCCACACAAAACAACGCTTGTGAGGGGGCTCGCCGTGCTGTTGCTTGTATCGGGCTGCGGCGGGCCCGCGGAGTTTCAGCCGATCAATCCCGATACCGCGTTATTCTGGGACCGGCAGACCGACGAAAACCGCGAGCTTCTCGAGGGCATTATCGCCGAGTTCAATGAGGGGCGCGAAGGAATCCCGGTGAAGGCCGATTATGTAGGCGGATACAGCGAGATATTTCGCAAGCTGATGACGAGCATTCAGGCGCGGAGGGTCCCCGCCATGGCGGTGGGGTACCAGAGCATGACGACCGTGTATTCGCGTACGGGGGCCGTTGTGCGCCTGGACCCTTTCTTGGAGAATCCGGAGATTGGACTGAGTAAGCAGGAATTGGACGATTTCTTTCCGGTCGTGTTGGAAACCAACCGGTATCCATCGCTGGACAACGGCATGTATTCGTTTCCTTTCTGCAAATCGGTGCTCATGCTCTATTTCAACAAACGCGTGCTGGATGCCGCAGGCCTTGATGAGCCCCCCCGCACATGGGATGAGTTCCTGGCACAGTGCCGGCAAGTCAAAGATCGGACCGGTAAACCGGCCTACGCGGTAGCGGTAGATGCATCAACGTTCGACGGGATGGTGTACAGCATGGGCGGGGAAGTCTATGCAAACGGAGAAAGTCTCTTCGATTCCCCTGAATCGCTTGCGGTGCTCAAACTGCATGAGACGCTTGGCAAAGAAGGTCTGGCGTATCAGATACTGGCGCACCGTTACGATGATCGGACCGATTTCGCGCAGGACAAGGTGGCTTTTCTCTTTCGCTCGAGTTCGCACCGCACGTATACGGGGATGTTGATCGAGCCCGAGGCGTGGGGCATGGCGGTTATTCCCCAGGCGGACCCGGAAAACCCACGGACCGTGCTCTACGGTCCAAACATCAACATTTTCCGGACCACGCCGGAGCAGGAACGCGTTGCGTGGAAGTTTACGAAGTATTTCACGTCGCCCGAGATCACCGTGCGCTGGGCCTTGGGGACAGGCTATTTGCCCATACGCAAGTCCGCGGCGAAGGACCCTCGTATGCACGCGTTTTGGGACGAATGGCCCTACAACAAGGCGCCGTTCGATTGTCTTTCCTTCGCGCGCTCGGAACCGAATGTGCCGGGGTGGCAGCAAGTGCGTGAGCATATTGAAAACGCGTTAGCCGCCGTCTTGAACGGGGTGCAGACGGCGGAAGAAGCGGCTGAGGAACTCAAACGGCGCGCTGACAAAGTGCTTGAGGAATCCCGTTAACGCGCATTTCTCACAACGCAGGTGAACCTGTGTTGTGAGAAAACGCGCCAACTTGAGTTTACGGAGAACGCATCGGACATTTTGCGCGATCACATAGTTTGGGATATTCAAAGCCTCGTCGAGTGTTGAAGCAAGCGCAACGTGTTCATGCAACCTGTGCTCCCCAAGGCAGCACAGGCTCGCCGGCCCAAGGCTGTGAAATATCCGGGTTAACGCCGCTTTCCGGTAACCGTGGGGAAGGCTTCTTTTTCTTCACCAGAAACTTACGCGCCGATTTGCCTTTCCCCACGCGTTTGGCTGATTGGATCTAAGGACGCTCTTGATCGTGTTCGGCCGCAAATTCCTCGAGGGCCTCTTCGATCATTTGTTTGTGCTCACGCTCGGTAATTTCGAGATCGGCTTGTCTTCGAAAACCGCGCCGCCGCTCTTCATGATCGAAGGGGATGTTGCATTTGCGCCGATCGCCGCTTTTTCGACGCTCTTCGCGCCATTCGCCCGAGTCAGGATGGAAAAAAGTTGATTTGTGCCCCTTATCTGACACGTCAATAACCCCAATTCTTGCTGGTCCCCACCAAATTACACTTTATGCAGCGCAGTATAGGGGGCGTCTGCGGATTCGTCAAGCGACCGTGGCCGGACGGCATCGTGGAGGCATCGGAAAAGCCTGCCCGTGCATCCAGACGCGAAAAACGACCGGGACAGACCCCGGTTTGCTGTGCAAACCCTCAGGTCGACCCCGGCTTTTCGCGTAATTTAAATAGCTCAAGGGTTTTTCAACGGCTCCACGGCGCGCGTTTTTGTCGTGGCGTGGTCTTCAATCCACTTCTCCGGTATCGCCCTGTTTCGCCGTATTCTCGACAGAGGCTTTTAGAATGTCTTCAAGCCAGAACACCACGGTTTCTCGGGCGCTGACCAGCGATTGAATCACGTCCATACCATGCGCACCTCCCCGGTACTCGCGCAACTCGCAGAACGTGGATGCCGATTTTTTGAGAGTCTGCGCAGAGGCGGCCGCGTACGTGTCGCCTTTGGTGGCAATGAGCAGAGACGGACGGTGGGTGTAGGTTTCAAAAGCTTCACGAATTCGCACTCCATCGTATTCGAGTCCGGGAGAGACGAGCACCAGCGCCTGGATGGATTCATCTTGGGCTGCGTACTGTGTGGCGAGATTGGCGCCCATGCCTGCACCGACGATGGCGAGGTTATCGGGATCGACGCCGTGGGCGGGAAGAGCGTTTCGCGCGGCTTGAATGTCCAGTATGGCTTGAAGCCAGTCGCGGGTTGTAAATTCTTCGAATGAAGAAGGCTGGCTTTCCGGCGAGGTGCTGTCGCCGTGACCGCGCATATCGAAGGCGATAGCCGTAATGCCGCTTTGTTGCAGGCGGCGCGCGAAATCTTCCCACTGGGCAGCGTTTGCGCCCTTGTCGTGCACCAACACCACGCCGCACGACGGCGTTCCATTGGCCGGATACAACGTCGCTGCGATGGTTGCCCCATCGGTTGTGTCCAGTCGCAAAAGGATGGGCTTGTGCGCATACGAATTACGCGCCCGCTGGCCACACCCGGTTAGGTAAGGGGCAATAAGCGCGCACAGCAACAGGAGTGTTCCGTAATAGAGGCGCTCACACACGGGGGTTGACAAGGCGGTCTTGAACCATGAGCGGCCTAGCCCAGGCCAAAGACGCTGGCGAGTTTCATGGCCAAGCTCATATCGCCTTGAATCTTGAGTTTACCGAGCAAAAAGGCGGTTTGACCACTTGTTTTCCCGTTAACAATATCGAGCCATGTTGCGGAATCGGCGGTGAGTGTAATATTAGGAGATTCTACCTCTCCTTCGGCCACGGCGACATTGCCGTCCGCGATGCTTACATTCCATTTGCCGCCCCCGTCGCCGGTAATGTCAAACTGGTATGTGGCATTCATACCGGCGGCTTTTTCGGGGTTGAGTTTTTCCTCGAGTTCCGAAAAGAATCCTGCGACTGTATCGGCCATGATTGTTTCTTCCTCCCGGCGTTTCTTCAGGCGTATGTTTTGTGCCCCGTTTAAGGATGCGTACCAGTATACATTTTTTATTCATTCCATTAATTTTACAGGCAACGATCCTGCTTTTTGAAGGACTGCGGATACTTTATCACAGGTATTGGGCAAATCAAAGTGCTGTGAAAAAAACGCGAGAGTTGTTAAAAACACTTGCTATTTTTCCAAAGGTCTGCTACACATTTATATGGATAACGTTTAAGAGTTACACAAAAAGGAACGCGGGTATTCGATGCGGACGGTAGGTGCTGTGCACAAAGAAGGGGTTCTAATCGAGAAAAAGGGGGATGTTTCGCTTCCACTACAAGGGGGATGTTTCGCGAACGCGAGATACGGAATGGGGTAAGCGACAGAGGATTCGCACGCGTGTGCGCCATGTGAGACAGGCGTTCGAATCCGCCAAACCTTTCGGGGGAGGGAAAACGACGAGGCTTGCAAAGGGGAACGCGAAAATACGCGGTTTCTATAACTTCGCGGGTAAGCCGTTCGTTGTGTCTGCGAAGCGCAAGCATGCTCGTCTTTCTCCGACGCTACCCAATGTACGGAACGAAAGACCTGACCAAGGCAACAGCAGTCTTCAGGCAGGATTCAAGGGCCATACCGAGCCTTCGGCTCGTTGGCATAAGGCTTCATGACTGCGTCATGAGCCGTGTTTGCGGCACGGGTGCCTCATCTGTGTGGAAGAGGCATGTCGCTGTAGACACATGTTTCGGGGTTTAGACGCGAGAAAGGAGGAACACCATGGCCCCAGCGAAGAAGAAGAAGACCGCGAAGAAGAAGACGGCTGCGAAGAGGAAGACCGCAGCAAAGAAGAGGACGGCCAAGAAGAAGACCGGTGCCAAGAAGAGGACGGCCGCGAAGAAAAAGACGGCTGCCAAGAAGAAGACCGGCACGAAGAAGAGGAAGGCCGGCACCAAGAAGAAGACGGCCAAGCGGAAGACCGCAGCCAAGAAGAGGACAGCCAAGAAGAAGACGGCCGCGAAGAAGAAGACGGCTAAGAAAAAGACCGGCACGAAGAGGAAGACGGCTGCGAAGAGAAGGACCGCCAAGAAGAAGACCGCTAAAAGGAGGTAGTCTCTTTTCGGCATGACTGAAACCGGGGGCGCCTGCTCTCTGAAACGGGGACCCGTTTTTGAGGGCACGGGCCTCCGGTTTTTTGATCTCTATTTAGGCGGCTAACGCCTATTCACAGCCTGCCCTGCCGCTAACCCGCCTTTCTAACCAACGCAGGGGTGCCTGCGTTGGAAAGAAATGCGCCGACTTGGGTTATCGAAGAGAGTACATATTTTTTCCGCGAACACACTGTTTTGGGATATTTCACAGCAGCCTATGGCGTTTGAAAATCGCAATCCCTTCATGCAAAACCGTTTGCGTAAGGCTCCGATGCCCGCCAGTTGAAAGCTGTGAAATATCCGAGCTAAGAAGTGCGTCTCGAGCCATTGCCCCGTCGCGCATCCATTGTTGCGTCGGCTTTTGGGGGCAATTAGACTTTGTACCCACAATGATTCTGATGCGTTTTTTACAGAGGTGTATTTTTTGAAACGAATAGAGGGTCGCTTTGGAGGAAACAATCTTACATGGACTCGTTGAGGCGGTGCGTGAGTCGAAAAGCCCCGGGGCCGTCGCGTACGTGGGTAGCCAAACAGAAACGATATTCTTCGAGGCGGTGGGTTACGTCCGATTAGAGCCCGTTCAGGTAGCCGCGCAAGTAGATGCGATCTATGATTTGGCATCCCTTACCAAGGTGATTGCAACGACTACGGCGGTGTTATTGCTGCGGGAACAGGACGAGATCAAACTGGACCGCGCCGTCGGCGATTATCTGGGCGTCAAGGCGTTTGGCAACATTACCGTGCGGCACCTTCTGACGCACACGGGGGGACTGGTGGCGGGGCGTCCGTTCTACCGCACGCATACCTCGCTAGACAGCATGCTGGTGGAGTGCGCACAGAAGGGGATTCAGAGCGCCCCCGGCCAACGGTGGCGCTATTCCGACTTGGGATTCATGTTGTTGGGCCGCGTGATCGAGCGGGTGGCGGGGACGTCGCTCGATCGTTTCTGTGCAGATCATATATTTACGCCTCTCGAGATGGGGGACACGTATTTTAATCCTCCGGAATCAGTGTGGTCTCGTTGTGCCCCCACCGAGCGGTGCAGGTGGCGCGACCGTATCGTACAAGGGCAGGTGCACGACGAAAACGCGCATGCGGCAGGGGGCGTCGCGGGACACGCGGGATTGTTTTCGACGGCGGAAGACCTCGCGCGCTTTTGTCAGGCATTTCTCTCTGGGAAGGTTTTGTCAGCATCCACACTTGATGAGATTTCCCTGAAGGGGCAGGTGCCTTCTTATCCGTGGCAAGGGTTGGGATGGGCCATAGACCCCTGGGATACCAAGACGACGGGCTTCCTGCCTTCAAGAAGAGCCTTGGGGCATACGGGATGGACGGGCACCAGCCTGTGGATGGACCGCGATAGCGGGGTTTTTGCGATTCTTTTGTCGAACACCTGCCATCCGGCGCGGCGCGGACGAGATAATAAGACGCTGCGCACCACGTTTTATCGGAGCGTGGCGCGCGCCCTGTATCCGTGCCGTGCCAACACCCATGCCGGCGTGGACCGGTTGTTAAAAGAGCGGTTTTATATCCTGCGTCGGACACGCCGCGTGGCTCTGCTTACGAATCATGCGGCCGTGGATGAACTGGGCCGGCATATCCTGGAGGTGTTTGGTCTTGGCGCCTCGACGAAGCTTCATGTGTTGTACAGCCCGGAACACGGTATCCGCGGCAATCATGAAGCGGGTGCGAGGGTGGCTTCGGAAGAGGGCGATGTGCCGGTGATCAGCCTGTACGGAAAACGCAAACGGCCCTCTCAGGCTGAGCTTGCCGAGATCGAGTATTTTCTGGTTGATCTGCAGGACATTGGGTCGCGTTATTACACCTACATGGCGACCATGCGCGCGTGTATGGCGGCGTGTGCGCAAGCAAAGAAGACGGTCCTGATACTCGATCGGCCCAATCCGCTCGGGGGCGTTGTACTCGAGGGGCCGGTGGCGGAACGGCTAGGGTCGCCCGTATGCTGTGCGCCTATTCCGATCCGTCATGGGATGACGATGGGTGAACTGGCGGTGTTCTTCTTGCGGCACGAGTTCAGCGCGCAGAAGCTGAACGTGTATGTGCAGCTTCTTGACAGTTGGCGGCGGGACCTGTTCTTTCATGAATGTGCGTATCCGTGGGTGCCGCCTTCTCCCAATATTCCGACCCCGCTGACGGCTCTCCTGTACGTTGGCACGTGCTTGTTCGAGGGCACGAATCTCAACGAAGGGCGCGGGACCGAAACGCCTTTTCATGTCATCGGGGCCCCCTGGCTTGATGCGGAGGGAGTCATCGGCCGGCTCGAGGCCAACGAAATGGGCGGGTGTGCCGTCTCTGCATGCCGGTATACGCCGCGGGCCATTCCCGGGAAGGCTTCGAATCCGCGTTACCGGGATGAGGAATGCCGGGGGATACGCATTCACGCCGGGAATGCGCGCGAGGTGCGAGCGTTTACGCTAACGCTGGCTCTGTTACGGGCGATTCGCAGCCATCATCCCAGACACTTCGAGTGGGGGCCAAGTTTCGATACGTTGGCCGGTGGAGAAAAGTTGCGGGGATGGCTCGAACACGAGGAACCCGTGGCCGATATCCTTGCGCGGATCAGGCCTCAACTCGAT
>JAWODE010000208.1:0-3285 GCA_046483455.1 Candidatus Hydrogenedentota bacterium
GTGTTCGAAGACCCAGAGCCGTTGCCAGTTTTCTCCATCGTTGCTGCGTTCAACAACGCCACTCCGTCCAAGCCAGCGCGCGCGAAGCCAGGCCCATTCGGCAGGGTTGTATTCACCTCCGTGGGTCTGTTTCGAGAAAACGTCTGACTGAAGGGTACTGTCGGAGCGCGTTCCCAAGCGAATCCCAACACCGTTCGGCCAGCGCAACATGGCGCCGGGCCCCCATGACTGGCCCCTGTCGGATCCCTGCCGGACCTTGACGATGAAGCCGTGGGCGGTTGTTTCGACCGGAACGTTCAGAAACGCGTAGGTGTTGGCGTGGGCAGTGATCTTAAGCGTGCCTTCTTCCACGGACAAGGCGTCCGGGTTCGCAGGCGAGACGACATGCTCCGCTTCGGGCGGGGTGTCAAATTCGAGGCTGAAAACCGGTTCGTCCCACGCGGGTTCCGCACGGAGGACCTCCCGCTCGGCGTGCATGGCCGCGGCGCGGCCGGCCACCTTCTCCTGCCGCTCGGCCATGGTGGCGTCGACCTCGCTTTGAAGAGCCGGATTCAGGCGGGGGAAATACTCTTCATCGAGCACCTTCACCAAATCGGGCTTGTTCAGCCAGCTCGCGATCACATGGAAGCGTCCGTTCACGCGAAGCACGTTGTTCACCAATTCCGTGTTCGCACCCACGGGCCCGTTATTGCAAATCACCCCGATACAGTTGTTGATGTTGTAGCCGGACACGAAATACCGTAAGTAGTCCATGTTCTGGTAGACACTCTCGCGTCCTTCGCCACGCAGGATGAAGTCAACGTAGGCATCGGCTTGGGGGAGGTAACAGTAGCCATTGCCGAGCGCGGTGGTCGAGTGCCACTCGAGGATGCCATCTTCCCCGAGGAGTTCACGGGTGCGGCGCGCGAGGGCATACAGCGCGGCGGGATTGCGGATGTACTGTCCGTCGAAATAGAGGCCGTCGGGCTTGTAGTCGCTCATGACCTTCGTGATGGCGGCCATGAACAGTTCCATGTTCTCGCCCGTGGGCCAACCGGGGGGCCAGCCCTTGAAATTCTCGAACGAATTGAACGCCGCCGCCTCGACCGGCGTGCCTTTAAGGAAATAGTAGGGGCTGGTGTAGACGATGAACCGCATGCCCTGGTCGTGGATGGTCTTGCGCACGCGGGCGAACTCGGTCCCGCCGTGGCGGGGCTCGAAGCCAAGGTTCCAGTTTTTCCACAGCATCACTTCGGATTGCAGCAGCACGATGTTGCCGAATTCTTTCCAGGCGCGGAGGTCCTCGTCGCTGGGATAGCCCGTCTCGCGCGACCAGTGCCAGACGACTTGATCTTCGAACGACCGCTCCCACGGATAGGGTTTAGGCGGACACACCCCCAGCCACAGCACGGCATCCCCGGGCAATGGGTAGGTCGCAACGGTGGACAGATAGGGGTCGAATCCGTCTTCGAGCCCAGTTTCGGAACAATAGAGACCGAACGCGCCCCATTCGTCCGCGATGAGATGGTTGTTCTTGAAGGAGGCGTGCCATCCAGGGGCGATTTTTCGCTCGATGGCGGCCTCAAGGGGTGCGGACGCGTGAAGCATGAGCAGGGAATCTCCGTTGATGCGGATGACCAGTTCAGGGGCTTCCACGATAATACGCACAAAGCCCGGGCCCGAGTGGGTTACGCGCAGGCCTTCCATAGGCTTGCCCAGACGCAGGACGGCGACCTCGCGCTCGTGCCCGATGCGCTGGCGGCAGACGATGTCGCCGGTCTCGGCACGGATGAGGAACACCGCTCCCGTCGTCGCCACTTCCAGCTCGCCATTTTCCCGCGTAAGATTACGGAAGATTTTCATCCCTCGTTGGGATTCGGGAAAGAGGGCGGGGTCCATCAATTCCTGAAATGTCGGGGCCGCGGGCGGCTCTGCGCAAACGGATGTCGCAAAAGCCAGCCATGCAAGCAAAAAAACCGTTCCCATTTTCATGTGTCACTCCTCACACTTCAATGAAGCGCGGCGGTGGCCCCTTGGGTAGCGCGGAAATTCAGCCGCAATGGGAAGCAAGCCGCAACAGCCCGAAGATTATGAGTCCCGTCACACTTACCGCGATAGCCGTATTGACGAACCAGGAACTCTCGATAAGCGCCGTGGTTTTAGGGGCCACGCGTGCCAGCAAAGGCAACAGTAACATTACGATAAGGCTGCCATACACAACGTAACCAAAGGGATTCAAATGCCAGGCCGAGGCAAATTCTCCGCCGCTTATGCAGAAAACCGACCGCGTCAGCCCGCAGCCCGGGCAGGGCAATCCCGTTGTCGAGCGAAACCAGCAGAATGACACTCCCGGCAGTCTATGCGGCCCAATAACCAAGGTCGTCAAAAGAATGGCGCCCGCGATGACACTCAGCGTCCAGCGGGGTCGATTCGCGCGGCTCACGGTTGCCGGTATTGCGCTTGCCGTGTCCTCAGCCGCACCGCCTTTCGACGCCACTGGCCCCGCGGGCATATCACAACCCGCGTCGATTTCGGAATGAGGGCGAATATTGTTTGATGGCACAGGGCGAAAACTCCAAAGGTATTCAGCGACTGCAGACCGCTCTTGCGGATCGCTTTATCAGCCCTCCACACGATACCGGCTTTCGATGAGGATGTAAAACAGAGCCGGGCCAGAAAAAAACGGGGTTGTGTGCTCCACACGGTTGCGAATTTGGCGCAATTCCGACTTCTTATGAGATATGAGCGACCCAAAGGGGTCGAATATGAATAGCCGGGGGCACCAGCCCCCGGATCACGAATCCACCAAAAAGCACGGCCCTATAAGGGCCGAACATCAGAGTAGATATTTTTCTTCGAATCCAATACCGGTTTCCTACAGCACAACCCGCAATTTGTCACGAAAATTTGTCCGGTGATTGGGTCCGGGCCTTCGCCGGTCGGTCCCTTTTTCATGCCGCCAACCACACTCCGGCAATGGAGGACGGGCTGTCCAGCCCGTCCATAAGATCACCGCGGACGGACACGTCCGCGCTCCGTGTGAAAATGACCGGCGAGGGCGCCGGTCCCACACCGGACGAATTTTCGAGGCAGTGAAGCATGAGCCTTCGGCTCACCCGCAGACCATGAAAATGAGGGGCGGCTTGTTCAAAAACCGTGGGACAGTCCCGTCTCGCTCCTTCGTCGCTCACTTGGTACAGTCCCGGTTTTTGAATTTTTCGAGGCAGAAACAAGCTCATTGCTGCGAGCGGGTGCGCAAGCGAACGTAGTGAAGCTTCGAGATGAAGGTAGTTGCCCGTTCGTGCA
>JAWODE010000238.1:0-8904 GCA_046483455.1 Candidatus Hydrogenedentota bacterium
GCATCGTCGAGTTCGGGATTCGGCACGTTTGGGGCAGTGACTTCCGGGAAATCCTCCATCAAGCCCAGGGTGAAACCTTCTTCCGCGTTGGTATCGACAGTTACGTCGGCCTTCGTCAGGCGTTCGAGATACCGTTTTAGCTCACCTGCCGCCATGCCCACGACTGGGTTGTCGTTCGTTACACGGATGGAAATGCTTTTCGGCAGTTTATTCTCAGTCATTTTCTGAATCCTTTCAGTCGTTCGCCCGAACTACCCAGCGTGCAACTTACCCAAGCATAGCGTATTTTGACTTGTGGATGGAACAGGTAGGTGCAATACCTATCGATGGGCAAGGTAAAGCAAGGTGTCCACATTGCGTTGTCGTAAAATACCCGATGATGAAGTGGTTATGTGGCTTGAAATCCCCTCTTCGACATTCAATACTTACGTTTATTGATAAATCGAAACGGCGAAGGGAGGGGAGAGCCGGCGATGAAATACAGCGTGACCAGCGTGATATTGCCCGAACTGGATGTAGCCGAAACGTGTGCGCTTTTGCAGGAGCTCGGGTACGACGGAATCGAATGGCGTGTACGGTATACGCCCGAAAACGCCGTGGGCAAAGGTTACAGCATGTGGGGCGAACACAAAACCGATCTCTCCCCGGCCAATATGGGCGAAAAGGCGCCCGAGGTTGCCAGAATCGCCGCCGATTACGGACTTGAAATCTGCGCTATCGCGGCCAATCTCCGGTGTCATGAATTGGATGAGATCAAACGGCTCGCGGACGGCGTTTCGCGAATGGGTCCGATTCCTATTCGGCTGGACGCTCCTACCGGGTATGATCGCTCGGAGAACTACCACGACGTGTACAAACGCGCCGTCGGCGCGTACAGCAAGGCCATTGATGTGCTCAAACCCTATGGCATTCGCTGCTTCATCGAGATCCATGGCAACACGGTGACGCCGAGCGCGTCCCTGGCGCACCGGCTGGCCTCGAATTTCAAACCTGACGAGGTGGGCGTTATCTACGACGTCAACAATATGGCCAAGGATGGTTTCGAAACGTTTCGTATCGGTATGGAGTTGCTGGGGCCCTATCTCCAACACTGCCACGCGGGGGGATGGAAACCCGTAGCCGGTCCGCCCGACGACAAGCACGCGGTCACGTGGTCTTACGAGGGGTGTGATTTGTCGGAAAGCATTCTCGATATCCCTCAATTCATCGACGATCTCGAAGCGGTCGGGTACGAAGGATTTATTTCGATCGAAGACTTTCGAAAGATCGACTCCCGCGAGAAACTCCAGAGGCAAATCACCTATTTGCGGTCGCTGGAATAAGGATGCTCAGTTTACTTTTCCGGCGCGAACCCGATGGATACCGTGTCGTCTTTCTTCTTGATTCGCAGGGTTCCCAGAGGGACGGCGTTGCCTTGTCCGCGCAAAAGCATGCCAATGGGTTCGTGTTTCTCCGGATTGTACAACCCGATACGCACGTCATATTCGCCGGGGCCGGCCGTTTCGGGAATCTTCACACGGATCGGACCTACCACGCGGGTTTCTCCTTCTTTCCATTCGGTTGTAGGCACATCGGGCCATGTGGTATCGCGAAAGGCAATGTCCCCATCCCGGGCGTAGCGCCTATTGGTGAAATGCGTGAAGCTCCAGTATTTGGTGTCTCGCGGGGGAGCGTCTTCAACGTGCCATCTGTACGTATATTCAAAGGTACCATTGCCCAAATCGCGGAAATCCGTGATTTCCGGCCAAAGGTCGAAGAGGCGCGTTTCCGGTTCGAGGGCCATTGCCGTTCCAATCGTCGCGGCATAGGGATGACCGGTCTCCTTGAGCCAGGCGAGCGCGGCTTCGCGCATGTGGGCGACGGTTTCGCCATGCGCTTTTTGACGGGCGAGGTTCGTCATTTCCCCGGGATCGTTTTCGAGATCGTACAACTCGTCGATGTCGCGCGGCGACCAGTTCAAGACATACTTCCAGCGCTTGCCGATGACCGTGAGGTTGTGGTCCATCGAGTTGCAGAAGACGTGCTCGTGGATATCGTGCCCTTCGAGTGCGGGCAGGAAGCTTTGGCCGTCAACGTCGTCCGGCACGTTGATTCCCAACAACCCAAGAAGCGTGGGGAAGACATCGACGGAAGTAATTAACTTATCGCAGGCCGTGCCGGCCTGGAGCCGCCCCGGAGCCCGGATCGTAAAGGGCACCCGCAACAATTCTTCGTATCCGCAGTGCCCGAGTTTGAACACAAATCCGTGCGCCGCCATCATGTCGCCGTGGTCGC
Organism: Candidatus Hydrogenedentota bacterium; assembly: GCA_046483455.1. Classification (GTDB taxonomy): domain Bacteria; phylum Hydrogenedentota; class Hydrogenedentia; order Hydrogenedentales; family SLHB01; genus UBA2224. The sequence continues at coordinate 2,275 of JAWODE010000238.1, forward strand.
TGGTGAAAATAACGATGGTATTATCCGCTTTCCCCGCGTCCTCCAGGGCTTTCAACACGCGGCCGATTTGATGGTCGATGTAGCTGCTGTATCCCCAGTAGCGGCGCACGTAGTCGCGGAACGGCTCATCGGTCCACCGCGGTTGCATGTAACAGCGCCGGTTCATGCGCTGCCGTATCGGCTTGCTCTCGAGGCTGTCGGGATAATTCTCCGGCAGAGGGACCTCATCGAGACTGTACATCGTGTCCCAGGGTTGGGGCGGGGCGACCGGCAGGTGAGGCCCATAAAACGAGAGGACCAGGCCGAATGGCGTTTCTTCGGTTTTCTGTTGTTCGAGAAACTCGACCGCTTTGCCGGCCAGAAACGCGGACATGTGATGTTTTTCGGGAACTTTCGAGTAGATGTGCGTTCCTTCCGGACCGCTTGGCGCGATGCTGTGGTTGCCTATCTTAGCGTCGGCGAACTCGTCGAGACCCACGTCGCGCAAATACCGATGGTAATGTTCCCAGCCGCCGACCCAATAGTCGAAACCGTGTTGCGGCGCATTTTCGCCCGTCCCGCCGGGTTTCCGTTCGAATTGAAAGCGCTCATCGTTGGGCACGCGCTGGTAATACCACTCGTTGTTCATAGGGGCATTGGGGCGCCCGCGGTACATCTGTCCGCTCAGGTGCCATTTGCCGACATAGCCCGTGTTGTATCCCTGGTCTTTCAATACGGAGCCCAAGGATGGAATGTCGTGCGAAAAGAAAACGTCATTGACTATCACCCCATGATTATGAGCATGGCGGCCTGAAAAATAGCACGCGCGCGACGGCGAGCACGGAAACGCCGCGATGTAGAACCGATCGAAGCGTACGCCTTCCGCCGCGATGCGATCGATATTTGGCGTTTTGATTCCAGTATTGCCATACGCGCCGATAGCGTCCACCGGATGCTGGTCCGTCATGATGAATATTACGTTGGGCCGTCTGTTCTGTGCGCTTGCCCAATCGGGCAGCAGACCGGCGGCGAGCACGCCCCCCGCCTTGATAAACCGTCGTCGCGAAACCGCCATCATGATCCCCTTGTGGTTTTCTTCCTGTTGATAAGGCGATGATCGCGGAAATGGCCTCGGGCGTCAAATTCGCTCTTGTGCGCCAAACGTGTGCACGCACCCCTGTCCGGCCGCCCCCTATTTTTTCCGAAGCGTTTCCTGATCCGGGTTGCGCGACTACCAGGACGTCTCTTTTTTCAACGAAAATTTTGCGCTATGCTTTTCCCTTAAGGGGAACGAGAGGTGGGACATTATGAAGTATATCGCCTTTCTTACGGGGGTTTTGGCGGGGATGCAAGCGTTTGCATGGGGGCCCGCCACGCATGTTTACCTTGCCGAGGGGGCAACGAAATTGACCCGGCCGGACGTTCAGTTCGGCTCGATACTCCCCGACATGAACCAGATGATTCTCAGTAAACCCGAGATTATGGAGGCCGTGCGCTTCCTCACGCACTGGGAACCCGACCGCGTTGCGCCGTCGGGCCTTGCCCTTGGGATGATCACGCATAACGAGGCATGGGGTGCGGACTGGTATTCGCACCAATACTGGCTTCCAGAAACGCCGGAATCCACGGGGCTGTATTCGACCGGGAAGATTCGGCACCTTGAAGCGGTCCTTGCAGTAGAACCCTATGCGGCGGAATTCCTCTTCGAATTTGCCATCGAATACTTGCTGCGCGTGGATGAGGGGCGTGTGCTCGGACGCAAAATGCTTGCCGGCGCCGCCGAATTCGGTCCCGCTAAACAGCGGATGATTGTGGAGGCGTTTGCGGCGCCCCTCGCCGAACGTGTGGCGGGGCTCTCCGAGGAGCAGGCCGAGAAAGAGCTGCGCGTTGCATCCCGTCTGTTCCGTTTCGTGACAGAAACGTACGGTGCGGCCTTTGTTTGCGATGAGACAGCTTTTTTCAGGGCGCTGCGAAGTTTCACGGCGTTTTATCTGCATCTCGAGCCCGAAACCGCTGGGCACCACCTGTCGTATGCCATCGAGCTTTGCCGCGACGACTACCGCGCCGAACTGGATCGCATTCGCGAGCAGCTCAGCATCGATATGGCCGCGAAAGCGCCGGATATGATCGCGGACTGCGCGTGGGGGTGTTCCGCGTCCGCCGACGGGTCGGCGAATGCCACTCTGGACCCCGTCCTGGGGGTACTTCTTGCGCTGGGAGCACTACGGCTCGCGTCAAGAAGTATCTTCGGCCCGGCGCGCGAAAGAGCTGACTTTCGCAAAGCAGGTAATAGCGGCACTTAGTCTGACTGGGGTTTCGTCTCCACGATACGGAAAACGTTCTCGGAGGTCTTGATGAGTTGCGCCGCTCTTTCCAGCCGGCCTTGGCCGTAGACTGCATCGATTCGGGATAACAGGCAACGCAGCTCCCACGCCGTTTGCGAAGTGCAGCGCGATGCGCGGGTTTCGGCGTCGAGGCGCCGGAGGTCGTCCATGGGCTGTGCCGCAAGAGCCTGCGCGGCGACGTTAGCCCAATAGGTGTAGAAATCTGCATACTGTAATTCGCGCAAGACATCTTGTGCGTACCGTTGAAAATTGCCGGGCGCGCCGCTTGCTGCTTTTGCGAGCCGCGGGTCGGGTTCAAACGGCCGCCGCTCGGCCATGGCTGCCATAAAGCGCCGGTTTGCCGCGACCGATTCGGGAAGAATCTTGTCGGTGTAGCGCTGGGTGAGGGCATCGAAATCCCAAGGTAAATCTTCGGCGCGTTCGTCGCGCACTCTGACCACCCGGCGCCAGTCGCCAAAGTCGTATTCCCAGCGATCGAAATAGCCATTGGCGTCGGTGTCGAACATGCGGATTTCGCCCAGTGCGTCGAGACCGGCGAAATGTCCGACTTGCAGCCATCCTTCTTTGGCGTGCTTGAGATGGATGCGGTTGTCGACGCCGCTGAAGTAAAGCGTACGCTGGTCCGCGGGCTTGACACGGTATTCCCGCCGTACGTTCCATTTCTGATTCGGGCCGCCCGTGTTTTCCATAAAACGCCGTTCCCAAGTCCAGAAAACGCCCTCCCACCGGAAGTCCTGGTTCCGGTGCTCGCCGTAACCGATAGCGATGGTATCGTCAGAGTGTTCGCTCCAAGAGAAGCCGGTTTCCCGGGCCGGGTAGCGGTCGCAGATTGCGCGCAAATCTTTCCAGGGCGTCACAATGGTGATTTGAGGTGGGCGGCGCTTCGGGTTGAAATGTTCCATGCCCGAATAATCGTAAGGCGTCGCGCCAACGAGGTTAAATCCGAAATCGTAGTGCAAAGGCATGGCCTTTGAACTCCCGCGGTCGATGTCAAAGCTGTAACGGACGTTTACGACGCCCATCCGGGCGAGCGAGGAGTCCCACGGCGCCCGGAAGCCTCTGTAGTCATTGGCGTAATCCGGGTCTTTATTAGGGTCATAACCAAGCGGCACCGCGCTCAATCGGATTGCGATCTCGCTGTAGTTATCTCCATCGGTGTCATAAAAGGCGAAAGGACATTCGGATATAGGCGACCAAACGCCGGCGTCGGTATCGAGCTTGTTCATGTAGATCATGCCGTCGCCGTGCGGGTCCCCTTCGAAGTAACTCGGGCCGCCGTATTCGTAGCCGCGCAGGCTCCACATGGCGCCGTCGTCGTCGATATCGACGCCAAACCAGCAGTACCGTAGTTCCCCATCCACAAAGTAACGGATATCCATCTCGTCGGGGGTCTGGTCCCCGTTATTGTCGATATAATCGAGCATGCGGTCCACGACGCCGTCACGCCCGTAATCCACTACGTAACAATCGGAATGGCGGTCGCCGCCGTGCGCGAGACTGCCGTCTTCGTCGTCATCAATGACCCAGACGATGGCATCCTGCATCTTGCCGCGCCTGTCCTTGAACGTTTCCCGCCGGACCAGTGCCCGGCCATCGGCGACCGAAAAGGATTCTCCTTCTTCCAGGCGGGTTGCTTTTTCCCACCAGGGCTTATTATCCAGGCGAAGCGCGCCGGTGTCCGTCAGGGCGGTCTCTTGCATCCACCAGGGTCCTTGCGTTCCGTCGCCAAGATCAAGGCCAGGTGTTTCGCCGCCAATTGCGGAAAAGACAAACGCTATCGCCACTACGGCGTAAATGATAAATGTGCGAGTCATTCTGTTTTCCTTTCCCGAAGGTTCGAATGAACGGCGTGCAGGAAACGCATTCCACCAACGCCCCATTTCAGGTTGACTTGGATAGGCTGATTGCGACTCAGCGCAAGAAAGCACACCTTTGATCCATGCATTTTAGAAAGAGGTCAAACTCCCGTTGCTTCACTGTAGCGGGGGGTGACCAGCCTGTCAAAATAGTTTGTGTGCCAAAACGAGCGCGTGAATCTCGCGGCACGCTTTGCTGCGTGCTATAGGGTGCGAGTGCATTGCCGGGTGCTTCGCCGGGGTGACGGCACAAAGCGGAGAGACGCAAACGGAGGAAGGCGGCGTTAGCTGCCTTTGGGGCGGTAGTCGGGACACTTAACGGCGTTCGGGCGTTCGGGGCGGGTACAGGCCGAGGGGTGGTCGTACTTGCAGTTATCGCAGAGAAACTCCGTGGGGCATGTCTTCTCGAGCCACCAGTGTCGAAGTTTTTCCATCAGCGTCATTACTTTCTCCTGTAGCGCAAACGATATTGTTGGGGCGAGCACCCTTCGAACTTACGGAACAATTTCGCGAAGTTGCTCGTGTCATCAATGCCAACGCGGCGGGCCACCTCGCCTATTCCGAGGCGGGTTGTCCGCAGCAACTGTTTGGCCCGGCCCACACGTTGTTTCCCTAGATATTGGGAAAACGACACCCCCAGCTTGCGCTGGAGCCGCCTGGTGATGGTACTTGGCGGTTCTCCCAACTCGGCCGCGATCGCCTTCAAGGTCACCTGTTCCTTAAGTCGCGGAAGCAAGATTCTGTTCAGCGCGGCAAGCGAGGTGTCTTTGGATTCGCGTTTCGTGCGATGGCGAATTACGCGGAGGACTCCTGTTACCGCATTGGCAAGATCGGCGTTGGTTCGCGCCTTTTTTACGCTTTCCACGAATTCTGGGAGCCGTTCCCAGCATTCTCGGGGGTTCAATTTTGCGCGTTCCGCCGCCTCGATGACTGCGCCCACGAGCGCCATGGCCCGGCCCCGGCGCGCCGGTAAAACGTTCCGCTCGCCGGCTGGACTTTCCGCCAGCACCGTCAAGATGGCCGCCCGGACTTCGCGCTGGTCTCCGCCCGCCAGCGCCGCGGCAATTGCCCCGGAGCGAAATGGGTCGGTTTCGAGAGCGTTGCGTAGCTTTCTTCGTGAAGACGGGACGCCGTCATACAAGGGAAGCGCCTGGGTGTCGGGCTCTTCCTCCCAGGCTTCCCACAGGATCTTGAGGCTATCCACCGTCCATTCAACAATGGCCGGAATGGCGTCGCTATTTACCAAGCGAATGTCGCTTAAAAGCGCTTGTATATCGCTGGGCTCTTCGTCGCCGAGGGCGCGCAGCCCACTGCGGGCATCGCCCACCAGTCCCTGTGGGGCTTCCGCCGGACAATAAGGGCCGAAGGTAATAACGAATCCTTGGGCCGTTTCCGGAAACAGGGGCGCGGCCACGCACCCAAACCCCATATGGCAAAGAAAAGGCGTGGCCATGCCGTCCCGCAAAGCTTCCAGCGAAGCTTTAATGCGGCATCCCCGGCAGGCCATGGCGCCTCCCGGCAAATCCTGCACATAGCGGCACGCCGCGGGCTGGCCGATACTCGTTATGCATGGTCCTTCTTCGCCACGCTGCAGGTAGTGCACGGCCACCGGCGTGGCCGCGGCCTTGCCCGCGCGCGCGAGAACCTCCCGCGTTTCAGATTGACGCAAAAAAAACAGTGGCGTCATGGCAACACCTCGAAAATCGGCGTCGGCTGATGCTGTTCGGCAACCACCAACTTCGCGCCACAAGTTCGCATCACGCGGCGCGCTGTCTCCAACACCAGTGAGGGGTCGTTGTTTTCCGCACTAATATGATTAAACACAACAAACTGGAGCCGCTCATGTAGAAGGCTTTCCAGCAAGAGCGACATATCCGCATTGGAAAGGTGCCCCATTTTACTGCGAATCCGCTGCTGCAACGCAAGCGGATAGGAGCCTTTGCGCAGCATTTCCGGACAGTAATTCGATTCGAGAACGAGGGCCTGGGCGCCCTGTAAACGCAATCGCACCAACTGCGGGGCGTGGCCTAAGTCGGCTGCAACCCCAAGCTTAGCGCCCCCACAACGTAGCGAAAACCCGACGGGGTCGGCAGCGTCATGAGAAACGCTGAAACTGCTGACCGCCAAACCGTCCAGCGTTACCATATCGCCGGCCGTGAAATACTCGATATTCGGCACCTCCGCGATGCTCGAAGGAAGTTGCGCGAATGTCCCCGGGGTCATGAAAACGGGCACGCCCAATTTCCGCGCCAATACGCCAAGCCCTTTGACGTGATCGCCATGCTCGTGGGTTACGAACACGGCATCGAGATCATCCAGCCGTTCCCCCACAAGTGCCGCACGCTTTTGAACTTGCCTGAAACTGAACCCGCAGTCAATCAAAATTCGGGCGTTCTCTGTTACAACCAGAATCGCGTTGCCGCTGCTCCCGCTGCCCAAAATCGAAAACC
>JAWODE010000240.1:0-5001 GCA_046483455.1 Candidatus Hydrogenedentota bacterium
CGAGAGCTTGGACATCAACTACGCTGGTGCCGTCCTCGCGCCGGAGATCACGGCGTACGTGAAACTGGCCCCCGAAACCCTCTACAGCGGACAAGTGGTCGATACCGCCGGGAATCCGATCCCCGACGTCCGGGTCGCGGCCGAGTATGCGGAAGATCCTTCCCAAATTGCGGTTACGGGTGCGGACGGTATCTTCCAGGTTGCCTCGGGTAGCCGTCCCACGTTGTATTTCTCGCATCCCGACTATGGTCTGACCTGGATAAAGGCCGGTGAACCCGAGGCCGTCCAAACCACGCTGCAGCCCGGCGCCTCATTCCGGTTGCGTGTAACGCAGGGGAATAATCCTCTGCCTGGAGCGATGGTGCAGGTGGTATCGGACATCCCTAAAGCATTGGGGTACGCTTTGCAGCGCGAAACCGACGAGACCGGATGCGTGCTCTTTGACCAGGTACCTGCCGACGCCGAAGTATTGGGCGACGTGGCGGTTTTTGTGACCGCCCCGAATGGTGTAAAGGCGCGGCTGACGGAAATCCCCAACCTGCAACCGGGCAAGACAACGGAAAGTGTCTTGACATTGCCGGAGACTTATCCCGGAGAGGTTTCAGGAACGGTCAGCGATGGTGAAGGCAATCCCGTGGCAGGCATTCCGGTGATTGTCGCCGCGCCCGAGGATATCCCCTTATTTTCCTGGACGGATGAGAACGGCGCTTATACCGCGCCACTGCCCTTTGGGCTAAGTCAAGTGTTTGTTGCGCGCGACCTCCTCGCACCGGGGCAGGTTGTGGCCGAGCCCGCGGGAAAGAGGTTCGAGGTAAACACACCCGGCACAACATTCACGCAAGACTTCACCATCACCCAAGTCAAGAAGGTCGTGACCTTCGTCGGCTCGGACGGAGCACCGATCGAAGAACTCTGGCTTCGGATGTGGCCGGTGTTATACGTTCACACTCACAGCGATAGCATAAGGTGGCGGGTCGCAACGGCCAACGGCCGCATCGCGGTTCTGAACGAAAGCGCCCGAATCTATTACGCCTACGACCCTCTGGCAGAGCAGTTGGCCACCTTTACCCAGCTCACTGAAGACCAAACGGAGCTGACGGTCACGCTCGATCAACCGGCGGGCGCCATCGCGGGCCGCATCGTCGACCCCAACGGAAAACCGCTGCCAGCCGTGAGCGTGAATACCACGCGGCCCTCGCCTGACTATCCGTACGTATATACATGGTCGGACACCGAAGGCCGTTTCCGCATCGAACCGCTGCCCATGAACGCGTCTTATGGTCTGAACATGTCGCTGCAAGGCTATCAACTACTTCCCGGGTCTTCGGTGACAGGCTTCCAGCCCGCACAGGAACCGACACCACTTGAATTTGTCATGGCGCCCATGGATGCCGGCGTATTGGGCCAGGTGGTCGCTGCGGACGGCTCGCCTCTCGCGCGCGTCTACATGTCGCTTCGGGATGGCGCTCGAAATGTAGGAGGGGGCCGGAGCGGGAATGACGGCGCCTTCTATTTCGAGGTTGCTGAAGGGGTCTATACCATGTGGATTATGGCGCCGGACCTGTCCGCAATGAAGACGCTTACGGTGTACGCGCCCTCCACGGACACCATCGTCACGCTGCCGGTCCAGCCCCAGCCGCCCGTCACCGACGTTCCCGCGCCCCGGAGTCGTGAAAGCGAACGAGCCGAGAACAACTTCAAGCAGATGGGCCTGGTCTTCAAGATGTTCGCCAACGAAGCGGCGGGCGAGATGTTCCCGCCTCTCGAGGCCCGGCAGGGCGTGTTCACGCCCGAATGGAAGAAGATTTACCCCGAGTATCTCACGGACCCGTCGGTGTTGTTCCCGGACAACGGCGTTTCGCATTGCTATTTCGCCCACGCCCTGACCAGCGAGACGCAGGGCCTGGCGTTCCTCGATGCCGTCCAGCAACTGGGCATCGAGGCGGTGCGGGACACGGACATCCAGGTCGGCGCGGGCAACGGGTCCGCCGGTGGAGACACGATTCTGCGGCTTTCCGAGAGCCTGCCTCAACAGCTGTTCCCCGATCAGCCCGCCGCACAGGCGCTTGCACAGGCGAACGTCCCGATCCTCTGGGAAGTTCCCGGCGAGCGTGAAGAATCCGGCGGCTGGGTACTGTACATGGACGGGCACGTCCAATGGCAACCCTATCCCGGGCCGTTCCCGATGACCGAACAGTTCGTCACGCGCATCCGCCGCATCATGGGCCTGCCGAATTAAAGGCCCACCCGGCGCGCCTAGCCTTTCAGAATAACGCCTAGCCTTCGGTCAGGCGTTTTTTCTTTCCGGCCACTTTCAATAGCTACGCCGACCCGCGAGGACTCCCACGGGGGCCAGGAAGGAAGATACATTTCCCTCCACTTGTGCCCGGCTAGGGGAGGCGGAGGCCGGTCCTGGCTTCCCGGCGTGCGGTACTGCCAACCGCGTGAATGCCGCGCCCGTCAGAGCGAAATGGCAGCCCCCTTCTTCGCTGCTTCGTAGCACGCCGCGAGGACACGCTGGCTCCAGAGGCCATCCTCGGCCGGAACCGGCGGCTCGGTATCGTCGAGCACCGCTTGGGCGAACGCTTCCACCTCGGCGCGGTACATGTTGACCGGATTCGGCGTGATGGCCATACCGTCTCCGCCGGACCGGGCCTGCTGGGCCTCGTAGCCCGCGTCGCCGGACTCGAGATACGCCGTCATCTCACCGATCTCGCCCTGGCCGATGGTTCCTTCGGCAAGAATGCTTCCCTTGGAACCGTACAGCTCGAGGCGGTTTTTTGAACTCGCGTCGGGGATATTGAAAAGGTTATCGACGATGCCTTTCGCGCCGTTTTCGAACTCGAACAGGACCACCGCCGTGTCTTCGCTGGGATAATCATGGACGAGATTGCCTGTGATGCACTCGACCTTGACGGCGCGGCCGAAAAACATCTCGAGAAGATCAATACAGTGGCCTCCTAAATCCATGAGGCTGCCGCCGCCGCCCTGTTCGGGGTACTGGCGCCACGCGCCGGGGATCGGCGGGAACCAGCACGACAACTGCGCACGGCCGAGGACCGGGGTCCCAAGCTTGCCGTCGCGCACGAGCGTCAACGCTTCCTGGTGTTGGGCATGGAACCGCATCATGAAAGCCGTGCCCAATTTCACTCCGTTTTCCTTGCAGACGCCAATCATGCGCTCCGCTTCCCCGACGGTCATGCCGAGCGGCTTCTCACAGAGGATATGTTTGCCCGCTTCCGCCGCGCGAAGCACTTGGTTACAATGCACATTGGCGGGCGTTGCGATGTAGATGACGTCGCAGTCGGCCTCAAGCAACGCCTCTTCACTATCGCACGCCGACGCATTGAATTCGTCGGCCACCTCTTTGTTTGCCGGCTCATTCACGTCGTAAACGGCCGTTAGTTCCGCATTGTCCGCGGCGACGATCCCTTCCGGAATCGTGCGGCGCCGTGCAATGCCTCCCGAACCCCAGACTCCCCATTTCGTTTTCATAATTCAGTCTCCTGAATGTTGTCCGCCGCTGTTGCCCTGAATCTCCACTGAGCATAAAGAAAGAATCCGCCTCCCGCAACAAAACCACCCCGAATAGCCCCGGGGCGCCCTTTCTGTTTTCGCTTTTCTTAGTGCGGGCGTGCTAGGCTGGCGAGCGGAGAGCATGACCCATGACAACGGAAAAGGCCAGGGTGCGGGTCGGGCCGGCGGGCTGGTCGTATGATGACTGGAAGGGCATTGTGTATCCCCCCGAGATGCCCCGCCAACTGCACCCCCTCGAGTTTCTGAGCCGCTACTTCGACACCATCGAGGTGAATTCATCCTATTACCGGCCGCTCCAATCAACCTATGTGAAAAAGTGGATCAAACTCCTTGACGGGAATCCGCGTTTTAAGCTCACCGCGAAGCTGTATAAAACCTTCACCCACGACCGCGACAAATGGCCGTCGCAACAAGAGGTCGACGCCGTCCGCGCCGGCTTTGACCCGCTCATGGACGCCGGGCGTCTCGGGGCGGTGCTGGTGCAGTTTCCCTGGAGTTTCAAGCGCACGGTCGAAAACCGGAAATGGCTGGCGCGGGTACTCGGCACGTTTTCTGAATATCCCCTCGCCCTCGAGGTGCGCCACGCCTCGTGGAACCGTCCCGAGGTCTTCGAGGAGCTGGCTCAACGGCAGATCGCCTTCTGCAACATCGACCAGCCGCTGTTCTCGAACTCGCTCGAACCTAGCGACAAGGTAACCGCGCGCGTAGGGTATGTACGTCTGCACGGCCGCAATGCCAACGACTGGTTCCGCGAAGCCGCCGGCCGGGATGAGCGCTACGACTACCTCTATTCGAAAGAGGAATTGGGCCAGTGGCTGCGCAAAATCGAGCGCATCCGCGAGATGGCCACCGAGGTTTACGCCATCACCAACAACCATTACCGGGGCCAAGCCGTTGTCAACGCCTTCGAACTCCAGGATGGGCTTGGCATCCAAAAGAAAAACCCGCTCCCTGAATCCCTTGTCGAGGCCTATCCACGGCTGAAGGAATTGGCGAGTAGTTGACACGCTTTTGTGGTCTTCTTCGTGTCTTCGTGCCTTGGTGGTTCAATTTCAAGAACATTCTCACACAGAGCCACGGCGACCACACAGAACAAACCACAAATCTCATCGTGTCTTCGCGCGGCTTTCCCGAGCGTTTCCCGAAGCTTGACGCCAACGCTTTCGACGTCCGGGAAAAAGCGGGATTGACCCAAGTGAAGCGAGGAACGAGCGGAGACGGGTCTGTCCCCGTTTCGCCCGACCCCAGCACGTCTTCGAACATGGCCCGGCAAGGTGCCGTTCCCAGTCGAGCTCAATCGGACATCCAGCTCACAGACCCAAGATGTATACCAAAGACTAGCACAATTGCCAACGGGGGCTCCCCGCGCGCCGTACACCAGGAAGCGGCATCCCAGCGCCCGCGCGACCTTGTTCGCCAGCGATCAACAGCTTACCTTTGTGCGTCAGTTGGGCGTCAGGTATG
>JAWODE010000341.1:0-5856 GCA_046483455.1 Candidatus Hydrogenedentota bacterium
CCCCGCGAGGACGTCGGTTCCACCATAGAATTCAGTTTCAACGGCAGCGCTATTCTGGGGAAAATTACCGAACCGCATGACCCGCCTCTCCGTGGCGCAGAGCATGACCGGGTCGAGCGAAAAGAATCGTATGTCAAAAATTTCAAGCCATTACACTTGGGTCAAATACGTCTTGAAAAGGGAAGGGGCGAACTCGCATTGCGCGCCCTGGATATTCCCGGCAGCCAAGTCATGGATTTCCGGTTGATTATGCTGCAACGGCTGGCGTAATGCGTGGTTTTCGGCGCGATGTGTAGAAACGGGGCAGGCGGTGTCGTGAAAAGGAACCGCTGGATTCCGTTAGCTCGGAAATTCGCGTGTTTCGCCTGGCCGAATACTGTGGACCTTTCCGTTCAACCCTATTTGGGTCGGCGGCAGGTTGCCGGCTGCCAGAGACACCGTCAGTGATTCCCGCGTGATGGCGATCTTGATGCAGTTGCTGCGATAGTAGAGACGCATTTGGATATGGTTCAGTTCTTCAGGCAGATGAGGCTTGAACCACAAAATGCCATCGCGGGTCTCGAGGCCGGAATACCCCCGCTGTACGAGGTCCATCGTTCCCGCCATGGCGCCGAGGTGGATGCCTTCGGACGTAGTCCCGCCCTGGATGTCGGCGACGTCGCTTTCGAGAGCCTGTTCGAAGAGGCCCCAGGACCGCTCGCGATCGGTACGCGCCAAGACCCATGAGTGAACAACACGGCTTAGGGTAGAGCCATGCGATGTGCGATTGACGTAGTACTGCACATTGCGCTGGAGCATCTCCGGGTCGAAGTCGTAGCCCATCCAGTTGAAGAGCGACTTGAGTTCCTCCAGTGAGAATAAGTAAAAGAGCATGAGCACATCGGCCTGCTTGCCCGCCTTGTAACGATTGGGGGTATCGCCCTCGGCCTCGAGAATGCGGTCGAGGCGCTCGATGTCGCCATACTTTTTCTTGTAACCGTCCCAGTCGAATTCCTGGAGCTTTTCGTATCCTTCGAACTGACTGATGATACGGTCCCCATGCATGGGGACAAACATCTTTCGACTGATTGTTTTCCACACCTCGATATCGTCTTCGCTGATATCGAGTTTTTCCATCAGCTCCGTTATGCGTGACTTGGGAAGCTCGTCGAGCATAAAGAGTGCGCGCCGGATAACCCAGGCGGCCATAATATTGGTGTAGGCGTTGTTGTTGAGGCCCGGCTCATTGGAGTCCGGATACTTTGTATGGAATTCGTCGGGACCCACGACGTGATGAATCTCATAGCGGTCTCGTTTGGAATTAAAGACGCTGATGCTGACCCAGAACTTAGCGATTTCAAGTACCATTTCCGCGCCAAACCGGTAGAGGAACTCGGTATCGCCCGTTGCTTCGTAGTAAAGCCAGATGTTGTATGCGATAGTGGCGTTCACATGACGCTGGAGATAGGTGTTGTCGGGAATCCAGCGGCCAGACTTGGGATTGAGATGCAGTTCTTGGCTTTCCTCGCGGCCATTGCTTCCGCTTTGCCAGGGGAACATGGCGCCCCGATAGCCGGCTTCCGCAGCGGCGGTCCGCGCCTCCAAAAGCCGGCGGAAGCGGTATTTGAGTACCGAGCGGGTCAGCTCGGGCATGCGTAGATTGAGAAACGGCAAGATAAACATCTCGTCCCAAAAGATGTGGCCCCGGTAGGCTTCTCCATGGAGACCGCGGGCGGGTATCCCCACGTCCATATCGATTGTGTTCACGGAACATGTTTGGAGCAAGTGGAAGATATGCAGCCGTAATACGAACTGGGCGTGTTTGTCGTTCCCTAATTCGAGATCGCAGCAGTCCCACAAACGTTTCCAGGCACGCTCATGGGTTGTGAGTAGAGATGAGAAATCGCGCGCTCGAGCCAGAGCCTTGCGCGCTTCCAGAACAGGTTCGCTGATGGCACGGTCAAGGTTGGTGAAAATACTCACCGTCTTTTCGACGCGAACCGGCGCCTGGGGCCTCGCTTCTACTTCTATCATCTGCCCTATCCAGCCCGGGCGATCCCACGTTTTGCGCTCGGCGGTGCTTTCCTTTTCTCCTGTGAATACTCGGGTGCGGGCCGCTTGTACCATGCGAATGTGCGACTGGTTAGCCTCTACAACCAGTAATATCCGGTCGTGACCCAACCTGCTTGTCTCGATAGGCTGCAGATGCTGACTGTTGAGTCGCTGGTAGCGCGCTACCCCCTGATTCTTGACGGTGCCGTCGAGAGCGGATTTTATTTGGATGGAGCCCGACCAGTTCTTTGGAGTCAACACCCACTCGATGGCGGCAAGGTGCTGATTATCCATGCAGACGAAGCGCCGCGTCCGCAGTGTGGATTCCCGCCCCTCCGTATCTTTGAAATGTACGTACCGTTCGAGGGTCCCTTGGCGCACCTGGAGGGTTTGCCGGAATTCGAGGATATCGACTGTGCTCAGGTTGAACCACTCGCCGCCATGGTGACGAAACGATAAAGAAAGCCAATTCGGCCAGTTCACCAAATCTTCGTTTTCGATGAGGCGCCCCGCGATCTCAGTTTTGAGGCGATTGTAGCCGCCGGCCAGATACGTACCCGGATAGTGGATGCCGTTTGCCTCGACCTCCTCGAAGGCTCCCCGGGTGGCAACGTATCCGTTGCCCAGTACACACAAGGCCTCACGTAGGGCCTGCTTGTCAGGATTCCAGTCTGTATAGGACATCTCCCACTCGTCGGTGACTATTTCGCTCCGGATATGCTTGTATAAGGTTTGTTCGGGGGGCTTCGTCTTCGTCATTCTGAATTCCTCCGCAAATTCTCGCTGAGTTTCTCGAGGAAGCTACGCACTTCATCGGGGTCGCGCAACCAGTAGCTTGCCCGGCTCGGCAGGGTTTCATCCCCGACCACGATGCCGATTCCGATGTCCTCGAGCACAGCGAAGGCGTCCTCATCGGTAATGTCGTCACCGATGTAAAGCGGGCAGGCGCTGGAGCGTTCGAGTCCGAGGATGTCGAATAGCCACAGCAAGGCCTTGCCTTTGTTCCATTCGACATCGGGTAGGAGTTCCACCACCTTCTTGCCGCCGCGGCGCCGGAGTTCCGGGTGCTTCTTATGTTCCTCCTCGACCGCGGACACCACCGTGTTCGTATCGCTCTCACTCACATTTCGGTAATGAATCGCCAGGGCGAACTTCTTTCGTTCTACCAGGGCGCCCTGCACATTGCGAAGTCGTTCTCGCAGGTTGTGCTCCGCTTGGTCGAGGGGGTCGAGCGCGGCCACCCCGCCTTCATGTTCCCGGCGTATGTCTGGGCCGCGAATATCGAAACCATGGCTGCCCGCGTAGACGAGGCCGTCAATTTGTACGAAGTTTTCTACCACCGCTCTATCCCGACCACTGATTATGGCCAGCGTAGTCAGCTCGGCGAGTTGCCGGACGGTTTCGCGCATGTCGTCCAGCATGAAGGCTTGGTCCGGGTCCTTGACAATGGGGGTCAGCGTACCGTCGTAGTCGAGAAACACGGCAACGCGCTTCTCTCCGAGCACGTTGGCAATGGCATCGAACTGCCCAAGGGCCGATGGGGGGCGTATATCACTTGTGCTGGCGGTCTCTATTGAAAGTTCCGTCAGCGTGCCGACCACCACGTCGGCGCCGTGCTTTTCAAGCGGCTCAGCGTTCTCAGAACGTGTAACGCCGACAACCAAGCCGAAGTGGCCGGCGCGTCCCGCTTCCACGCCCGCTATCGCGTCCTCAACGATAAACGCGTGTTTGGGGGACACGCCGAGCCTGTCGGCGGCCGTGGTAAAATAATCCGGCTCGGGTTTGCCGGGGATGTCCTCTTTTTCGGCTTCCTGGCCCTCCATCATGGCGTCGAACTGGTCTTCAAGTCCCGCCGCGCGCACGATGATCGCACAGTTTTTGCTCGACGACACGACGGCTGTCTTGAGCCCGGCGTTTCGCCATTTCGTAATGGCCTCGACCGCGTCTTTGTAAACCTCTACGCCTTCCTCATCGATGGTGGCGCGAAAAAACTCATTTTTCCGGTTCCCAAGGCCGCAATATGTTTCCCGTTCGGGGGGATCGTCGGGACGGCCGTAATCGAGTTTAATGCCACGCGACTCGAGGAAACTCCGTGTGCCTTCATAACGGGGTTTGCCATCCACATAGGCGTAATAGTCCTTTTCGATTGAGAATGGATGGAAATTCTCGTTGGTTTTTTCACTTCGCTTTTGCAGATATTCGTCGAACATCTTTTTCCAGGCGCGAGCGTGAATCTTGGCGGTCTGTGTAATCACGCCGTCCAAATCGAGGATGGCGGCTTCGACAGGTACACCGGCAATGCGGACGTTTGGTGCCTCTTCGGCTTTGTTTTGTTCGTTCATAGGTCGCCTTCCCCCTGCGTGGTTCGATCGCTCGCGCCCTCGCCGTTCCAAGGGGCGCTAACAGTTTCTTTTTGTTCTTCTTCGTTGGACTAATCGAGCGGAAGACCGAGAAACAGCCTGCGCCTTCCCGGTCCCTCCGAGTGCGTAGATTGGCTACGCGCTCGGGTCTGCCAAGTGCTTCACTATGCTCTCGGCTTCTTTGACCATCTGCATCGAGTAGCCCCACTCGTTATCATACCAGCTCATCACCTTTACGAGGTCGCCGTCCACCACCTGCGTCATCGTGAGGTCGACGACAGAGGCGCGAGGGTCCATGATGATATCAGAGGAGACGATTTCGTCGTCCGAGACGCCCAGGATGCCCTCATAGCGTTCGGTACCGGCCTCCTCGCGGAAGATGTTGTTTACTTCTTCTGCGCTGGTTTTGCGTTCCGTGACAAAAGTGAGGTCGGAAATGGAACCGACCGGCACCGGCGCCCGAACAGCAACACCGTCGAAGTATCCTTCGTACTCGGGTAAGGCCTTGCCCGTTGCCTTCGCGGCGCCTGTAGTCGTGGGAACAAGATTTTGCGCGGCGGCGCGTCCCCGGCGGAGCTTCTTGCTCGGTCCGTCCACGATGTCTTGGGTGGACGTGTAGGCGTGGATGGTCGTCATGAGCGCCTTTTTCACTCCCACGCGGCGCTTCATAATTTCGGCAACGGGAGTGATGCAGTTCGTGGTGCAGCTTGCGCAGGACCGCAGCGGCTCGGACGCGTCGATATTATTTACTCCGTGGACGACCGTTGGAACTCCGTCTCCCTTGATGGGGGCGGAAAGTATCACGTGACGCGCCCCGGCGTTAAGATGCTTTTCCAACTCTTCGCGATGCGTGAAGGCCCCCGAGCACTCAAAAACGAGTTGTACTCCCATTTCTTCCCAAGGCAGTTCCGCGGGGTTTTTCTCCTGCAGAAAGCGTATTTCCTGTCCGTCGATGACCAAGGTCGAATCACCCTGTTGTTGGATTGTTTTCGGGAAGCGGCCGAAAACCGTGTCGTAACGGAGCAGATAAACCAAGTTTTTCAGGGGTACGATATCATTTACGGCGACCAGCTTCAGGTCGGGCCTGTCTACGAGTATTCTGAGAGTTGCCCGGCCGATTCGTCCAAGCCCGTTAATCGCTACATTGGTCATGCGTCTTCTCCTTTCCGATAAGAATGGGGACTGCCCGGTGCATCTATCCTGTGACTGGATAGGCATCCAGGGAACGGTGAGTGCCCTTCGTTTTTCTTTGCTGCAGCCGTATCACATTCTTGCTAACTAGTATAGATCGAACGCTTTATAGGGAGAACCGGGCGTATCCCTAGAAAGCATGGGGGGGATTTCCCCATGGAGAAGAATGTTGGTGCCAACTCCGGAAGGTCACTATACTCGATGGAGGTCAAAAGTGTGTGTCGAACGGGGATTCCGTGAGATTTTTGATCGCCGGTAGACGCGTTTCGGCGCC
>JAWODE010000418.1:0-7170 GCA_046483455.1 Candidatus Hydrogenedentota bacterium
GCGAAGTGCTTACCAGTGGGGATGTAGCTCAGTTGGGAGAGCGCTTGTCTGGCAGACAAGAGGTC
Source organism: Candidatus Hydrogenedentota bacterium (assembly GCA_046483455.1). Classification (GTDB taxonomy): domain Bacteria; phylum Hydrogenedentota; class Hydrogenedentia; order Hydrogenedentales; family SLHB01; genus UBA2224. Next base: position 66 of record JAWODE010000418.1, read on the forward strand.
AGGGGTTCGAACCCCCTCATCTCCACCAATACTATCAAGGACTTACGCAAATTCCGCGTAGGTCCTTTTCTTTCGAACGAATAAACAATCAATACGCAGATTGTGAGCACGGGACCGGCGAGTTTGCATAAAGAGTGAGCACACAAGAGGTCAAAGCGACCCTGCCTTTAGAGGTCTCCGCATTCTTTTTTGAAAACGCCCCTGTCTGCAAGTATAGCGTGTCGCAGCCGCCAGAAGGTCCTTTTTTCGAAGCTAACAAGCACAAGAATATGCAAAGATCGAACGGGAAAAATGCCGAGGGATTAATAGGAAAGGTCCCCAAGCGATACCATCAAGGCATTTCCCCAAATAATACTTTGCCATTCATTCGGCCTCACCTGATGCGTGTATCTCGATTGCAGGAATGTGCGGGAGTTTGCCCGTGAAGACATTGTTCTTTGTACGCCGGCTCCTGAGGATTCTTCCCCGGAATGCAAGACGAGTTATTGAGACCATTATACTGGGCCTTGTTGCCGCTGGATTGGCGGTCTTCTTCCTTGAGGCCACCAATCTATTCTTTGAGATAACGTACGGGCACCTTCTGACACGGTCAACGCAGGTATTTATCTTCGGGAGCCTGGTGGTCATTGCTGCCAGTTCATTTCTTGTCAGCGTATTGTTGAAGCGCAATCCTGAGGCGGCAGGAAGCGGCATTCCCCGATTAAAAGTCAGCTATTGGAAAGAGCTTGGGTATGTACCATTCCGTCCCGTTCTTGCAAAGCTGGCCGCAGGCATACTTAGTCTCGGAGGGGGCATAAGCTTGGGACGCGAAGGCCCGACGCTGTACTTGACCGGAGGTATCACATCGCTACTTTCCGGACTGTTCGGAAGGCCGACGCGCCGGCGGCGCGATGGGCTTACAGTCGGCGTCGCGGCAGGATTGGCGGCTGCGTTTAACACGCCCTTAGCGGCGATTACTTTTGTTCTTGAAGAGCTGGTAAACGATTTGAGCAATCGCTATCTGGGCGCCGTTGTCCTTGCATCCGTTACGGGGGCGATCGTGGTTCAGGCCATCATCGGTCCGCAGCCGGCGTTTGGATTGCCACTATTGGAAGAGACTACGTGGCAGCTTTATTTCGTGGTGCCCTTTGTCGCGGTGCTGGCAACGGTGTGCGGTATTCTGTTTGACAAGTTGACGTTGGGCATCCGAGGTGCCTTCATGGGTCTCGAGTGGCGATTCAAGTGGCTGTTGCCGTTTTTTGGAGGCTTGCTTGTATGGGGCATCGGCATTACCGCTTTTCTCTCGACAGGGAGGGTCGGCGTATTCGGGCTTGGTTATGGCGACCTGTCCACCTCCTTGTATCAGGGAATTCCCTGGCGTCTCGCGGGCATCCTAACCGTCACTAAGCTCGCCGCAACAATAATCAGCTACGGTTTCGGCTGCTGCGGCGGAATTTTCTCCCCTACCCTCTTTATTGGAGGTATGTGTGGCTTTTTTGCCGCCGGTATTTGCGATCACTGGGTGCCTCTGACGTCATCCGACCAAGTCATTCTTGCCGGGGTAGGCATGTGCACCTGTTTGTGCGCCGTCGTCCGCGCACCCTTAACCGCCATGCTGATTGTCTTTGAAATGACGCACGAATTTGCCTTGATTCCCCCGCTCATGATAGGTGTGCTCATTTGCGAAGGGCTCGCAAGGCTTTCGGGGCGCGAGAATTTCTATACCGCCCTGCTTCTTCAGGAAGGACATGAACTGGTCAAGGTCAACCCGCCGCGGGACCTCGAGAGCTGGCACAGAATTCGTGCGGGCGACTTGATTGGCTCGCAAGTAATTACTTTTAAGCCGGAGATGTTCAGTGATGCCCGTCGGATTCTGGAGAAAAGCCCGTTTCGTTGTTTCCCAGTCGAGGAAGACGGAGTTCTCATAGGATTGGTCACGCGGGAGGAGCTCCAGAGGGCGCTCGAGACCCAGCACCCGCCGCGGATCGAGCCGGCCGTGACGTGCTATCCCAACCAAACCATACGCGATCTCTCCGACAGGTTCATTGAGTCCCCCCTCGGTGCACTTGTGGTTATCGGGGAAGAGGATGGGGAAATCCTTGGCGTGCTGACCATTCATGACCTTTTGCGCGCCCAAGCGGTCGTATTGGATGATTGATGTCGGCCGCGATGAAGTCGCGAGGCACCTGGCGCGCGGCCCTGAGTCTCAAGATGAGGGTGTCGGTAGGCGTTTAATGAAGTGTATTTCTCCCTGCTTCGGTGCTGGCGGCGGGAAAATACTCGCGGGACAAGGCTGGCGTGCGGTGTGTTTCTTTGGGCCCTTGAAAGTTTCCATATATGGGCATTCATGATACTCTTGGCGTTTTTTCATGGCAGTCCTCCGCAAACACCGCAAGAATTTCGGTACTGAAAGCTTCCCTTTACAAAACAATTTGGTCGTTGACAAGCGGTTGTCTCTTCAGTAGATTGCGAACGTGCGTCCGAGTATGAAGCTGATACTTGAAGACGTTCTTGACGAAAACCTTCGGCAGTTATTGACGTTTACGAGAAGCAGTAGGCGCCGGAAGGGCATATGAGCGATTCAAAAGAGAAACGAGTGGCCATTATCGATACCGGCTACGATTCTTACGAGCAGGAAAAGGAAATCCTGGGACGCTCGGGCTATGTGCTGGATGTGTTTTCGGGCGACAGGCATGACACGGCCGGCAAAACGGCCTTTGCGCGCGGGGCGGTGGGTCTGCTGGTCCGGTGGACCCCTATAGACGAAGCATTCCTCGATACAGCTTCGACGGTTAGAGCTCTGGTGCGGTATGGAGTGGGTTACGACAATATCGATCTTGCCGCCGCCTCTGCACGGAAGATTCCCGTCTGCAACGTCCAGGGATACGCGAATCATTCGGTGTCGGACCACGCCTTGGCATTGATTCTGGCATGTGTCCGGGATATTCGGATGGGCTTGGAGCAATTACGGCCCTCGTATGGCGCCCCGCCTTGCACGTATATGCCGGAATTGCACGAAATGACCCTGGGGATTGTTGGGCTGGGGCGCATCGGCGGAACGCTTTGCACGAAAGCGTGCGGCCTGTTTCAGCGGGTGCTCGCATGCGACCCCTACATCCCTCCGGAGCGTTTTACGGCGCTGGGCGCCGAGGCATGCTCCCTGGACGAACTGATAGCCGCGAGCGACGTTGTAACCCTGCATTGCAGCCTGACCAAGGAGACCCGTCATCTCATCAACGCCGCATCCTTTGACCGCATGGGACCTCACGCCGTTCTCGTGAACACGGCTCGAGGGCCTGTCGTTGATGAGGAGGCGCTCATGGTGGCCTTGGAAGAGGGAACGATTTTTGCGGCGGGACTTGATGTCTTTGAAGACGAACCTCCCCGCTCAAACCGGGATGCATTGTTGAGCCACCCGCGCGTAGTGGCGACGGGGCATTACGCGTGGTATAGCGTGCGGGCGAGCCGTGAACTCCAGCGCCGGGCAGCGCTCAATCTCGATGCCATGTTGCGCGGAGAAATTCCTGAAGACTGTCTTAATCGAGAGGCATTTGGCGTAGGATAATCACGGCGGCAAAATCTTCGGTGTTGTTGCCGGTTTTGTCATGATTTAGCCGGTGATGGACGATCCAATGGGAAATCCGGGTGGGCAATTGCTCCGTTATGGCGTCGCGTGCTACCATGGACTTGCTTCGGGGCTTGCTATGTAATCAGTTTAAGGGGCGAGCGGGAGAATAGCTAGGGAAGTGGGGACGTTTTGGTGTTGTCGGCGCCATCCTCGTTGGTATTCTCGTTGCTTGGGGTAACGTAGTGGTAGCGATAGATGATTCCAGTAACATGCTCCAATTGTGGTCTTCGGATTCTCGTTCCTAACGCTGTTCAGGGGCGGTGGGGCGTGTGTTTTGGATGCGGCGCCCGTCTGATGGTCCCCCGGATCGCAAGCGACCCGAAAGACAAAAGCCTTGTATTTGAGGCCGGGGAACGGATTTCCGACCGATATGAGATCGAAGAGTTTCTCGGGCGCGGCGGCATGGGGGTCGTCTATCGGGCACGGGACCACCTGACCAACGAGGTGGTGGCGCTGAAATTCATGATCCCGGGTCTTCTCAAATCGCAAAAGGCGCAACAGCTTTTTATTCAAGAGGCGCAAGTGGCGCGGCGGTTACGCCACGAAAACATTGTTGGCGTCCACGATGTAAGCACCACGCCCGAGGGCGTGCTTTACCTCTCGATGGAGTTTTTGCGCGGTCAATCGTTGCGGGCCCTGTTGCGAAGATGCCGCAACGAGCGCCGCATGATGGATGTGCGGTTGGCCGTCCATGTTACGGCTCAGATTTTGAAGGCGCTCGAGTATGCCCATCGCACGGTCATTCATCGCGACATCAAACCCGAGAACGCGATGCTGCTTCCGGGCGAACACATTAAGGTGCTCGATTTCGGATTAGCCAAAGCGGTGGATGAAGAGGCCGCTTCGACGGGGAATAACAAGCGTAAGCGGGTCGTGGGTACGGCGGCCTATGCTTCGCCGGAGCAAAAATCCTTTCGCCAAGTCGACTTGCGTTCCGATCTGTATTCGACGGGGCTCTTATTGTATGAGTTCCTCACTCTGCGCACGCCGACCGAAGAGCATCTCGAGGTTACCCAGGTCCGAAACGACATTGCCCCTTCGCTGGTTACCATCTTGAGTAAGGCATTGCGCCCTGATCCCGCCGAACGATGGCAAACCGCCGGCGAGTTTCGCGCGCAACTCACTCAGGCGTACGAAACGTCGTACCGGCGCGCCGCGCGGCCCAAAACGCCCACGTCCACGGAAGCTCGAGCCGTCTCGACCGATGGGATGGTCTATATGGAAGGCGGCAGTTTTCTGATGGGCAATGATGTGGTGCCTGAAGAAAGCCCGGCCTTCGAGGCGCAGGTCGAACCGTTTTACATCGATGTTCATCCGATTACCAACGATCAATTTCGGGAATTTTTGAAAGCCACGGGGCACCGTAAACCCGAGTTCTGGGGCGATGGCACCTTCGGTGGCGGTCCTCAGCCGGTTGTCGGGGTGAGTCTCGAAGACGTGATGGCGTATGCGGAATGGGCCGGAAAACAATTGCCTACGGAGGCGCAGTGGGAATTCGCCGCGCGGGGCAAGGAAAACCGAAAATATCCGTGGGGAAACCGTGAGCCCGATCCAATGCTGTGCAATTACGGGGATATGATGAGCATGACCTCGATTATCGGGATGCACGACGAGGGCCAGACCGCCGAAGGCGTCAACGATCTTGCCGGAAATGTCTACGAATGGACGTGCGATTACTTTATGCCGTATCAGCCGGGGGTGGCCCAACCCAAGGAGCCGCCCATTCCTCGCTACGTTGTGCGAGGGGGATGCTGGAATTCGCCCCCTGAGGAATTGCGCTGCACGTTCCGCAAAGGCCTTTTCCCGGAAGAGCGCCTTAATACGGTGGGCTTCCGCCTTGTGCTTCCCGCGGAGAGAGAAGCGGCGCAATAAGCGTCCCCAAGTCTACAGTAATACTTTCTGTTTTTGGAGGTGATTTGGATGAAACTGGCTGAAGTACTTGAACAAATTGGGGAAGGCGACCCTCAGGGCGAGGTGGCGTTGCGATGGGACGAATCCATGGCGTCTCTGCCCGATACCCTGCCTTTTCTCCAGCCCGACTTTATAAGTATGGGGATAGAATGGGGCGGTCTGGAATTTAAGGACCAAGCGCCACTCGAGGAAACCGCCAAGGGCATCGCGGAAGACCCCGTTCTGAAAGCCCTGGCGTGGCACGCTTACCGCCGGCTATATGACTACGACGACCGGGTTGACTTTACGAAGTGGCCTGCCCTCGAAGAGGCCATGAACTACGCGGGCGGCTGCTTTTATCTGCTCATAGGCATGGCGATGATTCCGCGCACGCGCGCCGTGCACGAGGCCTTGGGGGTGCCTGAAGAGGTCACTCGCGAGACGTGTCTCCAGGTAGGGTGTTTCGCGGACAACTTCGGCCGGGCGCACCATGGTCGCTTGGGCTTATTCCGCGAACAGCTTTTCTGGATGCGGAACTATACGGATGGCAAGCTCTTCCGGCTTGGACGTTTCGAGTATATGCTCAAGCCGATGGAGCCGCTCGTGCACGTCTTTCGTCATCGGGAAAGGGGGCTGACGCTCGCCTTGTCCGGCGATGGGCGCTGGTACAACGCGGCGGGATACGCCGTGCAGGAGGGTGACCCGGATGCGTGGGAAGCCAGTCTTTCCATTTCAGACGAAGAAGCGCGCGGTTTCCCGATTCATCCCGCGGGGCATGCCCTGTGTCATGAAGTCACGCTGTCCCGTTCGGAGTGGGAGTATTTCGTGAAACCCGGCGACTACATGCTTGATACGCACATCCCGTCGGGCGGGGGAATGACCCCCGAGAGGTGCCTGGACAGTATGCGCCGAGGCGTGGAATTTTTCCGGCGACAGTTTCCCGATAAGCCTTTCAAGAGTTTCTGGTGCCACTCGTGGATTTTCGGGCCCCAACTCGAGAAGATTTTTCCCGAGAGGGCTAATCTCGTGAAGTTCCTCCGCGAAGTGTATGTGTACCCCATTTATTCGGAAGACGGCGGTCTATGGTTTATTTTCATGCAGGAAAAGTTTGACCTCGCTACGGCCCCCCGCGAGAACAGCCTGCAAATTGCGGTGGCCGACTATCTCGAAAACGGCGGCGAATGGTACGAAGGCGGCATGATCGTTCTCGTGGACGACCTCGACCATTTCGGCGAACAGATTTACCGCAAGCGCTGGCCCGAGGTCACGAAGCTACTTGGCCTCCCCGCATAGGCAAGCGTCAAAGACGAACGAACGAGTTTGGCATACCTGCAACGAAATAGAGGGTCCAAAAGACCGCCGCCTTCCCTCCTACGGTAGACCGCTTCCGCCACCGACAAGACCAGCACGGTTGGGAAGAGGCTCCAGTGCGTCTGTTTCGAAAATCCTTGTCCCCTCTGGTGTGGGACCGGCGCCCTCGCCGGTCGGTCTTGTTTTCATGGATTGCCCCTGGTTGCTTTCTTGTGCTTGCCGGCTGGTTGCCCAGTGCGATAAGGGGAGGCACAGGGACTCACCCTGATTTGTTTCTGGTGCCTAAACTGACGGAAA
>JAWODE010000466.1:0-3052 GCA_046483455.1 Candidatus Hydrogenedentota bacterium
ATGGGCTTCGCGGGTACGGCGTTTTGATTTCGGGTGCGCACCGCGTTCAGGAAATTCGCCAAGTGCAACAACACGGCGTCGCCGTTCTCTGGGGGATTCTCGTCGGGGATTTCCTTGCCTTCGCTGTCATAACAGGTCGAGCCGACGGCGTAGCCGTTCGAGCCGTAGAACAGGTTGCCGCCCTTGATGCCCCCCTCGTCGTTCGAGTACCGGCCGCGGATTTCGCAGGTGAATAGCGTTCCGTCGGCGAACGTGGCGGTCGTCGACTGCACGTTCGGAGTTTCGGCACTATCTTCGTAGCCGTACCGGCCGCCTTCGCTGGCGATGTGCACGGGCAGACCCTTGTCGAGAGCCCAGTTCGTGATATCCGTGTAGTGGACGCCGTTGTTGCCGAATTCCCCGTTGCCGTAGTGCCAGAACCAGTGCCAGTTGTAATGGACATACTTTTTCGAGAACGGTTTCTCCGGGGCGGGCCCCTGCCAGAGGGTCCAATCGAGGGTTTCGGGCGGTGCTTCGTCGGGGTCGAGCGGTACCGGCGGCCGCGGACTGAAATGGATGACCCGCGCAGCATAGAGGTCGCCAATCACGCCGGCTTTCAGGCGTTCGACGAGCCGTTGCCACTGAGGTTCCGAGCGCCGCTGGGTACCGACCTGCACGATTTGGCCGGTTTGCTCGGCTGCGGCGATGAGCTGGCGCCCTTCCCAGATGGTGTGCGACATGGGTTTTTCGACATAAACGTCTTTCCCGGCCTGGCAGGCCCAGAGGGCCGCCAATACGTGCCAGTGGTTCGGTGCGGCGACGAACACCACATCGATATCGTCCGCCGCGAGCAGATCGCGCAAGTCGCCATACGTGTTGACCGGTTTGCCCACATTCTCCTTGAACTCGGCCGCGCGCGCCTCGAGCACTTCTTCGTCGACATCGCAAATGGCGCCGACTTCCACGCCGTCCACTTTGGTCAGGGCTCTCATGAGATAATTACCGCGGCTGCGCATTCCGATGATGCCGGCGCGAATGCGGTCGTTCGCACCGAACACGGTCGCGCCACCGAATGTCCCCGCGGCCAGAATGGCCGAAGCCGAGGCCCCTAAAAACCGTCTGCGTCCCATCTGCATCTTCATTCTCCTCTTCGTGTGTCCCCCTCATCGCTGTTTACGCGAAAGGAGCAGTATTTTGTCGGCCGCGGCCAGACTGCGCCGGTAATACACCGCCTGCAATCGTACCATCTCCTCGTGCGTGAGATCACTGTGGCTTCCCAGGCGCGTCACCCGGTCCCGGTAAATATGGTACAGCGTGATCGCCGCCGCCACCGAGATGTTGTAGCTTTCTGTAAACCCCTGCATGGGAAGTCGCACGAGTTCGTCGGCCAGGTCCGTAAGCGTGCGGCTGATCCCCTCGTGCTCGTTGCCGAAAAAGACCGCGGTAGGCGTGTCGAAGGCCAACTCCGCGATAGAGCGTCCTTGCTCGACATGCGTCGCCACGATGCGGTATCCGAGCCCGCGCAGGTGCTTCACGCAGGGCTCCGTGGCATCCCACCGGCGAATATCGAGCCATTTCTCCGCCCCGAGGCTCACGCGATTGGCTTTCTTGAATTTGGTGAGCAGCTCGATGACGTGCGCGGCCTGGTACCCGAGGGCTTCGGCGGTACGCAATACGGCATTCACATTGCCGAAATCGTACAACCCCTCGAGAACCGGCACCACCGAATAGGTACGGTGGGACACGATCTCGGCGATGCGCCGTTTTCGCTTTTCGGTGAGGTGGGGGTCAAGCACCCGGAGAATCTCGTTGGCGGAAAACGGCTCCCCGTGGATATCAAACGGTTCCGTATGGGGGCAAAACGACATGTCCGCCATGTTATCACCTCAGAAGATCAGTACCGAGAAAAATTGCAGCGCCAGCAACAGGAGCATCGCGCTTACCACGCGCCGTAGCGTTTCGTCCGAGAACCATTTTAAGATGCGCAAGCCTATCAACGCACCACCAATGACGCAGCCGGCCCCGACGGCGCTCAACAACGCCAATCTCTGGGTCAATAGCCCCTGTCGCGTGAGTTCCGCCGTGCGTACGATACCGTTCAGTAGAAAGATGAGTTGAATGGTGGCGGCGTAGCGGAAACGGTTGTAACCTTGCGAGGAAACATAGGCCACCACCGGCGGACCGCCCGTGCCAAACGCGCCGGATAAGAGTCCCGACAACGCCCCCATCGGCGCACCAATCCAGTAGGCTCCCCACGGTTTGCTGTCCTTGTGATGCAGAAATCCCCGCGCCGCCGCGACAACCAGCACACAGCCGACCAGTACTTTGAATAGCGTGGGGTCGCTGTCTTTAAGGAAGACCACACCGAAAGGAATCGCGACAATCGAGCACACCATCAGGGGCCAGATGTTCTCGAAGACGACCTCGTGGTACAGTTTCCACAGCACGATGATGTTTAGTGTTATGGCGCCGAAGGCCGTAACAATGGTGGCGTGCTTTACGTCATAAAACGTCCCCAGGATGGCGATGGCCGTCAGCCCGAACCCGAATCCGGTGGCTGCTTGCACCACTCCCGAAAAACCCAGAACCAGCGGAATCATTATCCATTCATACCACATGAAAACGGCTTAAATTGCTCCTGAAACGAGGGATATCCACGCAGAAAAGCGCAAGCTTACGGGTCAGGGGACGGGATTGCAAGATTGCGGGCAAGCCACATTAGAAATGTCCTCCTTCCTTGGGTTCGCACTGGGGGTTATGTGGCTATAACCGCCTGACTTCCTTTTTCCGCTTTTGCATAGATGAGGAGGCCGGTACGAGACGCAAGAAGGGCGGTTCCCACCGTCATTTCTGCGCAAGCAGGAATCCAGAGAGCTTGCCAGAGGCGCTCCGTGGACGCACACTGGGCCCCTGCTTTCGCAGGGGTGACGGAAGGGGCAGGGAAGCATTTGCCCTTCGCCTCACCCGTATACCATGAATATGGTACCAACCAGGCTCCGGTAACGGAGGACGGGCTTTCCAGCCCGTCCATAAGACCACTGCGGACGGATACGTCCGCGTTCGTTATTATCCC
>JAWODE010000443.1:0-2683 GCA_046483455.1 Candidatus Hydrogenedentota bacterium
TTTCGCTTCTTCTTCCGGGGCTTCGGCGGCGGCTTCCTTCCCCAAGCCTTCCGGTAACGCGGGACCCGCGCCCGCCGATTCGCTCAAGCCGGGGGATTCACCGCCCAAGCCTTCGGGCAAACCCGGTCCGCTGGATTCACTCTCCTCTAAGCCCTCCGGAAGTCCGGGAGATTGATCGTTCTCCTGCTGACTGTCCTGCGACGCATCGAGCCCTTCCGGAAGTGGCGGAGACGCCTCCTCGCCGGCCATGGCAGCCCACGCGAAGAAAAACAAAGCAAGAAACACCGTCAAAATTGCGGAGGAATGGAAAAATTGTTTACAAAAATGAACCATAATCGCGCATCCGTATTCTTCAAGCTTAGTCGAATCTATCGGCAACTGCCCATAGAGTACCCGGAAAACGCGCAAGATTCCAGGGAAAGAGAGAGGCATCGGTGGAAATAGATTTCGCGAACCATTTTCCGTCTTCTACCCACATCGGGCCTCACGCGAAAAAAATAGAACGACCGCCCCGGCGTCTCGGGACGCCGAAGCGGTCGTAATTATGTTCTAGTATCCGCCGCTAGTCTTTCAGTTGAGTCACAATGACGGCACGACGGTTCAGCTTGCGATTCGCCGGGGTGTCGTTGGGTACCGCGGGCTGTGTCTCGCCGAAGCTCTCGGTCTTAATGCGGTCAGCTTTGATGCCCGCGTCGATCATATACTTCTTCACCGCATTGGCCCGCCGTTGACCAAGCCCCTCATTGTAGGCTTCATCACCCACGTTACAGGTATGGCCTTCAATCAGGACCGTGTCCTTGGGCCATTCCTTAAGGTGCGCCACCGCTTTGTCGATCTCGGCCTTGCCTTCCGGTTTGAGGACGGACTTGTCGAAATCGAACAGAATGTGGTTAAGGACAGGCGCCTTGTGCTCTTTCTTGGGAGGCTCGGGCTTGGGCGGCTTTGGTGGCTCGGGCGGCTCGGGCGGCTCGGGCTTCTCCCACGTATGCATGACCTTACCACGGTTGCCCCAGAGCTCTGCATCACCCGCATTGGAGGCAGGCTCTTTCGGCCACCACCAATAGGCTGCGCGCACCGGGTCTTTTACCGGTTCAGGGGTAGCGCCGCTGTTTCCCCACCAGGACAGGTCGTCCCAAACTTTTGGAGGCTGATAGATGGCCGCTGACGCTACCCCATACATGAGCACGACGCCAATGGCCAACACGCCGATGAACGATTTTCTCATTGTGGTCTTCTCCTTCTCCGCTGTAGAACCAATTACAAACCGTATTTAACCATACTCTTACGGGGCTGTCAAGCTGCCTGGGAGCATGGTGTCCCCAATAAATTCGAGGGAGTGCACCGACCTTCCTGCTCCCCAGAATCTCCGTATGAAGTGTAACACAAAACAAACGGCTTCACAAGGTTCTGAATTCCGTGAAAATCCGCCGAAATTCCGGCTTGGGCGGCCCGTCGTGACTCTCCTCTTAAAACATATTCCCTGCCCCGTCCCCGCATGCACCTCCTGCATGACTCCGGCTATCTAACGTCCTGACAATAAATTACATCCCGATGCGAAGTTGTTGCACTCACACAGCATGACAGAGCATTCTTTTGCGAATAACACCCGAACTTCAATAGCAATTCCCCGATTCGTGAAACCTGCACGCTCCTTCTAGCGCAGAAAGTCCTCTTGGGTGCGGGGCTGGAGGGAGTCTCCTTTTTCCCGAGCGTCCTCCCTCCTGGGCAACGACTTCTCGCGCCGGTCTTTCACGGCCGCCATAAGCACCGCCACAATGGTAAGAATCGCCACACCCTGCAACAACGCGAACACCGTATCGGTAAACGTGGTCGCGCTACGCAGCAAAATGCCGGTGATCCCGAGAGCGACACACACGAGATAAATAAAGAGAACCGATTTCCGCTGGCTGAATCCGATCCAGATCAACCGGTGCGACAAATGGTCAAGTCCGCAGTGCGCAATAACGCTCCGCAGCGTTCGCGTTTCTCCTCGCACAATGCGCGTTACCAACACGTAGGCAAAGTCCGCGATAGGGACACCCAGGATCAGCACGGGGATAACGGCGGCGATCAGCCGGTTGTCGTTCCATTGGCCCATCACGCCCAAAGCCGCCAGGGTAAACCCGAGAAAGAAACTGCCGGCATCGCCCATAAAAAGATGCGCCGGCCGGAAATTGAAGATAAGGAAGCCGAGATTCGCCCCGAAAAGCCCCGCGGCCAACAGGCCAAACCACGTCAAGGAGTGCTCCGTGCCCGCCGAAAAGAAATTCATGACCGCGATGATCAGAAACATGAGCGACACAATGGCCGCCGTGCCGGAAGCGAGCCCGTCCATGTTATCGAGCCCGTTAAAAGCACTCGTAACGCCCACGATCCAAACTAGGGTGATGGCGAGATCGACGGCGGCATAGCCGGTGAGCGTAACACGCACGCCAAAGTAGCTCATCACCATGGTGACAAGCACCAGCGTGAGGAGTTTGATCACGGCCGGGACCCCGCGAATGTCGTCGGCCACGCCCACCATCATGCAGATGAACGCACCCAGCATCACGCCCTTCATCGGATGATCGCGGTAGTTGGGCAGCAGCACCGCCACGGCGAATGCAATGAATATCGCGATGCCTCCACCGCGCGGTACGGGACGTTCGTGCAGTTTACCTTCGGTCACATCGTCCATCACGTG
>JAWODE010000656.1:0-9245 GCA_046483455.1 Candidatus Hydrogenedentota bacterium
GCGCGCGTCGGATTCAATCCCGACAGCTTTGGTCATGCGGGCACGTTGCCGCAAATTTATAAGAAGATGGGTATCGATTATTACGTCTACATGCGTCCGGATGCTGTTCGTGAGATGGATTATCCCGAGGGCACGACGTTCTGGTGGAAGGCCAAAGACGGCTCGCGGATTCTGGCCTGTAACCTTCAGGAAACCTACACTGCCGATGCGGAAACGCTCGAGCGTATCGGGCGCATTGTAAAGAACCCGCATCTCAATCCGGGGCAGTCTCATGTCATCGTTTTTTACGGCGTAGGGAACCATGGAGGAGGGCCGACAAAACAAGCTATCGAGCAAATTCAGGAGGCCCATCGTCGGACGGATTTGCCCGATACGCAGTTTTCCACTTTGCTCGGGTATTTTGAAGGGTTTCTGGCTACCACGAAAGACTCGCGTATCCCGGTGATAGCCACGGACCTTCAACACCATGCCCGCGGCTGCTACAGTGCCCATGCCGGTGTAAAGCGCATGAACCGCCGCGCGGAACACGAACTGATGGTGGGGGAGCGCCTCGCGACGGTGGCTTGGCTGCTGTTTCGGCGCCCTTGCCCCAAAGACCGGCTGGCTCGGGCATGGCGGTATGTGCTCTACAACCAATTTCACGACATTCTAGCGGGGACCAGTCTCGAATCTTCCTACGAGGACGTGCGCGACCAGCAGGGCGCCGCTCGCACCACAGCCGTCGAAACCGCGAACGAAGCGCTGCAGGTTATTTCAAGTGAAATCGACACGACCCCCGAAGGCAACACGATCGTCGCATTCAATCCGCTGCCTTGGCCGGTCAAAGAAACTTTGGTTGCTCCGCAGAACACGTCCCGGTTTCTCGAAGGCCCGCTTCATTTGAACGACGATCGCGGAAAGACTGTCCCTATGCAGGTGGTCCAGGGACAACGGATTGATCATGTGAATTACGCATTTACGGCTGAGCTCCCCTCGTTTGGGTACCGGTGCTATCACCTCCGTTCCGGCGCGAAGAAGACCAAAATTTCGGGCATGCTTGAAGCCGGCCGCGACTTTCTCGAAAACGACTGGTGGCGCCTTGAATTCGACCCGTATAACGGTCATATCTGCCGGTTGTTTGACAAAGAAAACGATCTGGAAGTACTTAGAAAGGGGAATGCACTTGCCGCCATGGTCGATGCATCCGACACGTGGAGTCACGGCTATGACGAATTCGGTGTCGAAGCCGGTCGTTTTGGAAATGCCCGTCTTACGCTTCTCGAAGCCGGCGATGTGCGGGCAACCATGATGATCGTTTCTTCCTATGGCCGTTCGCAGGCTGAAACGTATGTCACGCTCTACCGCGCCATCAATACCATCGACTGCCGTTTTCGAATTAACTGGCAGGAACGGCACACCATGCTGAAATTGGTATACGAAACCAATATCGAGGGCGGGGATGTTGCCTGCGATACCGCATACGGCATTCAGAAACGCCCCGCCAGCGGAGAAGAGGAGCCCTGCCAAAAATGGATTGATCTGACCGGCAGCCTCGGAACCCAATCGTACGGATTGGCATTGCTCAATGATGGGCAATACGGCTTTGACGTGCGCGATGGCGTTTTACGCCAGACGCTCTTGCGCAGTCCCGCCTATGCCCATCACGAGAACGGCCGCGTCGATGCTTCGTATCCCTGGCCGATCATGGACCAGGGCTGGCATCGCATGCACTTCCGCCTCGTCCCGCACGTTGGAAGCTATCAGGCCGCCCGCGTGCCGAGGAGAGCATGGTCCATGAACGAACCCGTTCTTGTGCATGTTGAATCGGCTCATGCGGGAACCCTCCCGCCTTGCGTTGCTTTTATGGAAACCAGCGCTGAAAATGTTATCCTATCCGTGATAAAGCCTAGTGAAGCGGGAGAGGACTTGATCGTGCGCGGCTATGAGACCGATGGCGTGGCCGCCGACGTCCGGATTCGGTTTTCTCAGCTCGAGCGGAATGTAACAGCCCATTTTGATCCCTATGAAATAAAGACCATCAGGATTCCCACGGATAGCTGGGAGGCGCGCGACACCGACTTCTTGGAAGAATAACCGTCGCCGGCCAGGACTCTCGAAATGTGAGTTTGTCCCATGAACTTGGAAGCCATTGAACAGCGGACCCTCAGTTTTGTGAAACAAGCGGCCAATCCCCTTGTCCCTTTCGATAAACTCACCGAGTATCTTCGCCGTTCTGAAGAGCTCGGCCCGTTTACCGATGCCGAACTCAAAGACTTTTTGCGCAACCACGAACTGTTTGAAGTGGTCGAGCCAATTCAGTTCGAGACGCAAGGTGTCCCCGAGGACCTGCTTGCAGACACGGGCTACCAGCTTACGCCTCACGTTATCCTGACGACTCGGGTCCCCACGGAACGCCAGATGGCGGAACACATGGCGCGACAGCTCCGCAGCCTCTCGGACTCTCTGAACGCCGCGATGATCGCCGCTAAAGAACAGGGGCAATCCGAAAAGGTCCAGACGTTGATGAAGCTCATGGCCCGGGCGCAGGAACTTGAACAACGTGTCGCCAAATTCGTCTGATGCGGAGGTACAAAGCATGTTTCCCTCCTTTTGGACACCGACGTATTGGGGTCACCGTTTCCGCGATGTTTTCTACCGCCTGTTGCACCCGGCCGCGCCGTGGCTTACGCCCGAAGCGATTGCGTTTCTCGATAAATGGCTGGTACAGAACTATGTGGGGTTGGAGTGGGGGGCGGGCCGGAGCACGCTCTGGTTTGCCCAGCGCGTTCGACATCTTACCAGCATTGAACATGATGCCGACTGGTTTGATCGGATAGACCGAAAACTTAATAAAACCGATGTGGGCAATGTCCGTTTGTGCCGTGCGCCTGAGGCGGGAGACTATGTGCGAGCAGGTGACGCGTTCAAAGAAGGCTCGCTGGATTTTGTTTTGGTCGATGGTCGGGCGGAATTGCGCGATGCCTGCGTGCTCGCCGCCATACCCCGGATTCGCGATGGCGGACTCTTGATTCTTGACGATGCCCAGCGCTATCTGCCGATCGAGGCCTCGGTGCCCGGGGCTCTCGGACCTGAGGCCGGCCCGCTTACTCCAGCCTGGAAGGAAGCGTGGGAATGCTTGGCCTCCTGGAAATGCCAGGTAACCTGCGACGGTCTTCGCGCCACCGTGATCTGGCGGCGGCCTGTCCCAAGTTCTTCGGTTCTTCTTGAAAAGTAGCGGCGATTTCGTGGTCCCGCGCGGAGGGAATTACACCAGGCTGCGGCCCTCGAAATCGTTCGGCGGCTCTACGTCCACGTACGTCAGCGTCGTGACGCCGAGGTCGCGGATGTCCGCTTCGGGGGATTGTAGCCCCTTGTTGACGAAGAGCATCCCCGGAATGCGCGTGCGGTTGGCTGCTACATGGTCGCCGCTCCATTTGTCAAGGTTAAGTTCGATGAGGTCCATTGGAATGGCCCCTTTGGCGGCGCTCTTGGTGTTTTGATAGCCGTACGCGTATCCGAGCGAGATGTCCGGGGCGTCATAGGTCGCGACGCCGCTGTAGACGTCTCGCGAATACAGCTCTTCGAACACCTTGTCGCCGGTGTCGGGGTCGGTAACCGCAAGCAGTTTTTCACGCAGCTCTTGAATCAACGCATCGGCCTGGTCCGGCGGCACGATGCCGTAGCGCTCGCGGCCTTGGATGTTCAGATACATGGAACTCAGACCGATGGCGTAGGCCTGCGTGCGCGACCAGTCGAAATCCATCAGGAAGCCTTTCTCGCCGACGGCGGTCTCGGGGTCGTCCTGGCCCTTTATTGCCGCGTACCCGTTTCGCACCAGCCACGTATTGATGTTAAATCCTTTCCGGAAGGTCTCGAAACCATGGTCCGACATCACGATAAACAGGTCGTTCTCGCGTACTTTCGGCAGGACTTTGCCCACAATCTCATCCATTTTTTCGTAGGACTGCTCGAGGGCTTCGCTGAAGAGTTTGGCGCCTTCGGCATCGTACATGGGGTGTTCGGGATCGCGATAGCGCCAGAACATGTGGCCGATGCGGTCGGTGGCGGTCCATGCCGAGATCAGGACGTCGAAATCGTCACGGTCGAGTTCATCCAGGGTGAGCATGGCGCGCCAATCCATGGTTCGCAGGGAATCTTCCATGAAGGCCTGTTCCGGTAACTCGTCCTCTCGAAGGGCGTGGGTCTCATGAGCCCAGCCCAGCGTTTTGAACAAGCCGTAGCGATCCGACAATTCTTGCGTGTAATCCTCGGGATGGGAAAAAGGCACGTAGGGCGCGTCGGGATGGTACTGAAAAGCCGTCATATACAAGCGCACCCGCTCTCCGGCCTCCATAAGATAGAAGCGGCTGATCGCTTTCACTTGGAAATCTTTGGCGGGTTCGAAAGTCCACTCCTGCCAATTCGACCAGGCGCCTTCGTCGAGCGTGACCGTATTCGACTGCGCCGACACTGTCAAGGTGTGCGCGTCGCGGTCGACGGTGAACTCGAACGGGAGTTCAGTATCTTCCGATCGGTCTCTTTGCGATGCCTTGGGGATGCGTGCACCCCGAACGACCACCGTGGCTTTACCGTCCTGGAAGTCGAGTAGGTATCGTGCCCCCCCCGGAACGCTCTCCCGCACTTGCTCCTCGGTGTACGCATCGGAAAACGCGGCGAAGGAATTCTGAGAGCCCCGAATTTCGGGAACATCCAGGCCGCACAGCATTCTGCCGTGCTCGAGTTCGTCCGGCGGAAAGGCAAAAGGCACGTTAAACAGCTTGCAGCGAATGCCGGCGCGGTCCGCCACTACCCAGAACGGGTCTCCTTTGCGAAATCCGATGGCCTTTGCCTGGTCCGCGACCGTGCCGTCATGCCGTTGCGTGGGGTGAATCGTTTTCGAGGTCCCGATATCCGGTAGATGGGTGTTTGGGTTACGGCGGATGAAATCATATATCCCGTGGCCGCCGGGGTTCTTGCACGTCGTGAAGGAATTCCATGCCGCGGGCGATTGAGGCGGGATGCTCGACTGCAGCCGCGTGAAGGCGCCCTGTTCGCGGAGCTTTTGAAGGTTCGGTAAACGCCCGGCTTCCATCATCTTTTCGACGATGGTTGGTTCAGTGCCGTCAAACCCGAGAAGAATTACCCTGCCTTTGGGTTGGGGTGCGGGTTTCGAGGGGGGAGCCGGTTTTTCAACGGGCGTTTGCCCAGCCGAATCGGTGGAGGCGGACTGCTTCGGGCTGCATGAAACCAGACCACCGGTGGTCAATACGGCTCCGGTGGTAAGAAAATGCCGTCGTGAGATTCTGTCTGTCATTTTCGTGAACCCTTTACAAGGTATTCTTCATAAACCGGTTACTTTAGTGAGGAGTAACAAAGCCGGGGAAGAATTGATTTCTCAATCGATACGCATCACCAACTACACTATAAATGAAATATAGCGCGTAGAGCGTGGTTGTGCAAGTTTGTCAGGGAGGTTCTGTAGGGGGCGTCCGGGACCGGACGCTGGGGAGGACGCCCGGTCCCGGGGGAGGGAAGGATCTGGAGTTGGGGAACTCCAGACCAGGTCATACGCCACATTAGGCCAATCAGGATTTCGTGGCTATGAATGCTTCAACTTTGTACACCTATTTAATACGCAATCGGTGTGCCAGGTTTCATTGTTTACGCAACATGCTGCTAAATAAATGTTTAGGATTTTGAGTCGGATTTTCCGAGCGTTTCGCACACCGCATATCGGGTAAATTTGCCTCCCTCTGGCGGTTTTTGCGTCTCAAATGGAGTACTGCGAATTCTGTAAACCGCCTTTGCCTTCCACATAAATTCTACCATATGATGGGGTTGTTTTGCAGAATCGGCCGTTGTTGGGACTGTCTTGAATTTATTGAATTGTATTCGGGGCAGGGAGGTCCTCTCGTGAACCGATATCTGAAATTTTCCCGGGTTCCTCACGCAGCGCTTTGCGAGGAAACGGCTTCGCCAAGCCGCACTTCGTCGGGCGCGAGTTCCAGCACGAAACCGCGTTTCGGCACCGTGCGGATGAGCTTGCCGCGCTGGGGGGCGGCGCGTTTCACGCGATCAAGTACTTTGCGCTTCTGGAAATGCATTTGATTGGATTCCACGACGGCTTCTCCCCATACGGCGTCGTAGATGCGGTCGTACGGCACACATTCCCCGGGAGCTTCCGCGAGGACCCGGAGCAGACGGTATTGCTTGTCCTGTAGCTGCACGATTTGTCCGTCCACCATGACTTGGCCGGGATGGCGTTCGTCCACGACAAGCACCGGCTCGGGTGCCGTGGAAGCGGGGGAGGAAGAGGTCTGCTCGAGGTCGCGCTGCGCCCATGTTTTGAGGGTCCCGGCATTTGCTTTGCCCACCCAGCGTGCTATCTGGGTTTCCGGGGCCGCCAGGATTCCCTCGGGCGTGTCGAGATGGTGTGCTTCGAGCGCCAGCAGGGTATTGCGGTCGATGCCTTTCAAGTGAAGGCGCACGAGGGGGAGGAGGTGCTCGCGCACGCCCCATTGGACGCGCTCGGCGTAACGCAGCAGCCGCTCGATGAATTGCTCTCGGGCGCCGAACGCCGCGGCAATGGCAGCGATGGCGTCGATTAGCCAGCCGAGCTGGTTTGCCGTTGCGAAGATTTGCCCCGCAAACACCCGGAACTTTTCTTCGATATCGTAGAGGCCCGCCTGCTCCATCCAGTCGAGTATCACCAGGGCTTCCTTGATGGCCCGCACTTCCTCGAAGAAGGGCATGAGATCGCAATTTCGGAGGCGATTGAGGGGCACATTTGCGCCGAGGTCTTCGTCCATGGTGAGGCGTTTGAGGCGTCCGGGATAGTCCGCGTGGTCGTATTCCCGGGCCGTGAGCGAGAGGTAGGGTCCGCGCGCGTCGGGGGTCAAGGCGGCCGCCAGTAGGAGGTCCGTCGCGCTCCACTGGCGCGTTTCGGATTCGCGAATCCACGCTGCCAGTTCGAGCCCCGTCGCGATGGTGATGCCTTTCGCCGTTACGGCGTGCCCAAAGGGCGTCGCTTCGAGATTGTTGTCGCCCATACGGGCCAGCATGCCGGCGTCGATGGCGCGGTTGACGGCCGTCCGTACGCGGAATTCGACCTCTTCGAGGGTCAGGGTAGCGTTCCACAGCCATTGCCCGGTTAAGGTGCTTTCGAAAAAGGTCCGTAGGGCTTCCTCGGTCGAGCAGGCCCGGGAAGCCACGAGGCGCAAGGCGTGGTCTTCGAGGCTACCCTCGGCCAGTTGCGGCTGGATGCTCTCGCGCGAGCCTTCCACGTACCGCCGCCAGAGGGTTTCGTGGTCGAAGGGCGTGGGGGCGATGAGGATCGAGCGGCCGAAGGCTTTGCTCGAGCCGTAGCGTGCCGCGCGGCCGCCCATGTTCTCGTATTCGCTCCGCAGGATGGGTGTTTTCCACGGCATGCTGAACCGGGTGTCGTATTGCCATTTTTCGGGGGTCATAAAGACGTTCTGCGCTGGGAGGTTCAGGCCGATCGCGAGGGTGCTGGTCGATACCATGGCTTTAATCTCGCCCCGGCGGAATCCATCCTCGACGATGCGCCGCTCCTCGGGCGACAGGTCGGCGTTGTGGAACGCGACGCCGTTCGCCAGTGTCTCGAGCAGCTTGTCGCGCGAATGGGTGCTTTCGAGGTCTTGCAGACGCTCGATGGTCTGTTCGGCGGCCGGCAACGAGAGATGCCGCGCCAGCAATTCCGCGCCCCGGCGCGATTCGTGCTTCGCCTTGACGAAGATCAGGCAGGGTTCCTCCTGTGCCGTAAAGGTTCCCACGTTTTGCATGAGCGTTTCCCATGCGGAGGATTCGAGGCCTGCGTCGATAAGCGGTTCCTCGTCTTCCGAAAAGTCATTGTAGGTCCGGTAGCGGAATATACCTTCGTGAAGTACCCCGTAGCGCAATTCGATCGGCCGGCGGTCGTACTGCACCAAGTCGGCCTGCATCCATTGGGCCAGTTTGTCGGCTTCGCCCAGAACGGCCGACATGCCGAGTATCCGGCAGCCACTCTGGAGCACCTGCGTCAATAGCAATTCCACGTTGGCGCCGCGCTCGGGGTCGGATAAGAGTTCCAATTCGTCCGCCACGACCAGTTCGACTTCGGTGAAGCGTTCGGGACGCCGCACGAGGACCTGGCTGAGCTTCTCGTAGACCACGATGGCAATGGAAAAATCCCCCGATTCCAGTTGGACGTCGAAATGGCGGTGATCGCGGGTCGAGATGATGACTTTGAGGCCGTACGGCGTGTATTTCTCATTGAAATCGAGGTATTTTTCTTCGGCCAGGGCTTTGAGGGGGACGAGATAGACGACCTTCTTGCGCCGCAAGGCCGTTTGAATCGCCGCCATCTCGCCCACGAAGGTCTTGCCTGAACTCGTGGGCGCTTGGAGCAGCAAATTGCCATCGCCAAACAGGTTATGGCGTTTGATGGCCAGTTCCTGGACCGGCAGGAGGTGTTCACTCTCCTGGGTCTGCCACAAGCGAATCACCTCCGGTGGAACGTCGTACCGAAGCAATTCCGTCATCTTCATCCCAGCACCCTCCCTGGTTGTCCGTGCACCGCTGGAGAGGATACTGAAAATATAATCAGATGTCAAGGGGAATGTGGGCCGAGTGGACTTTGTGGCCGGAATGGCCGGAATGGCCGGAATGGACAAAGCCGGACGGGTCGGCAGTGAGGTGAGTAAGAGATTTCGGGAAACGAGGGTAAAACAGTTGACAAATGGGCGTGTTCTCGTGGGGTAAAATGTTTTGAGGGAATGGTTTAGGGTTTGTGGGTGAAATTCGAGTTTTTGTGCCGCGCTTTCAGCGCTGGATGTGTGATTGGGCAGTTTCCTGGGCCTTCGACCCAGGCTGGTTTGTTGTGCGCCGTTGGCGCGGGGAGCGGCTTGAGTTGCCAAAAAGACCAAGATGGTTTTGAGGTCGTGTTTTCCAAGTATTCGGCCTCGAAAATTTCTCCGGTGTGGGACCGGCGCTCCCGGCGGTCATTATCACAAGGAGCGCGGACGTATCCGTCCGCGGTGGTCTTATCGACGGGCAGGAATGCCCGTCCTCCGTTGCCGGACCGTGGCGGACCCTATTTTCATGGTCTATGGGTGAGCCGAAGGGCTCATGGTTCGCTGCCTCGAAAATTTCTCCGGTGTGGAACCGGCGCCCTCGCCGGTCACTATGACAAGATAGGGGTAGGGAAGGCCGTAGGGGCCTCCCCTCCCTCCGAACCGTACGTGCGGTTCTCCCGCATACGGCTCTCC
>JAWODE010000714.1:0-9208 GCA_046483455.1 Candidatus Hydrogenedentota bacterium
GCTTGGATGGGGGTTTCAGGGTCAAATTCTCCGCATAAATCGGGCTCGACAACGCTAGAACCTCGAGAGTTCCCAAACCGGTTTCCGCGAAGGCATGTTCAGAACTCACCTCCGCTGTTTCGACGACGCGAGCACGAAAGACCGTATAACGATCGGGCTCCACGACGATTCGCCGGTCGTATTTCTTGGAATCCATGGTCTTTGAGATGATGGGCCGTCCATCGGCAAACACCTGCACTTTTTTGCCTTTTGCCCCCCGCACGCTGATGACCAGTTGCGCCTCTTTGCCGATAGGAATGATCCCCCCCATAGGCACATAGATCGTGCGGTCATTTATCGTCACATTTGCAAACAGATCGATGGTCGGTCCGTCCGGCTCGACAGAAATAAACGTGCGGCCTTGGCGCAGTCCCGTGAGAATACCGGCCAAAGACTTTTCATAAGCGTATACATATGTGACCGGGCGGCCCATGGGCACATCCGTAGCGGAAGACATACTTCCTCCAATCGGACTGACCCGAAGACCGCTTTTAAGGTGCGCGTCCCAGAAAAGTTCTGCTTTCGCGTTGGCAGCCAGATGCGTGGTCGCGGCAGCCCGGGCAATCGGATAGACAGGTTTCCCCTCGATATGGCGGCCGGGAATTTTGAGGCCCGTTTCCGGGTCGCGGGCGAGGCGTTTTTCACCTCTCATCTGGAGGTCCTCGTCGAGATCGCTGAACCGCACCGGCGGCATGCTGCGCCAATCCCGGCACCACACCTGGATGGCGTTCACGTATTGCAGTCCCCATTGCCAGGGGGCATCGCGGAAACAGGGGTGGGCAATGGCAAAGATCCCTCCCTGCATCTGCACGCGCCGCATCAGCGCTTGCGCATGGGCAAACGTATCCGCCCGCTCCGGAATGGTCCGGGGACCATAAATAAGGGCGTATCCGCGTTTTGAATCCCCCCACTCCATCGCCGGAATTAATACCACGTTATCCGAGGTGAAATCGGGGTCTTGGCAGGCGTCCATCGTATTGCGATCGGTGATAGCCAAGAAATCCAGATCGGCTTTCTCGGCCCGCCGGACCATCTCCTCCACGGTTTCGGAGCCGAGGCTATAATTCGACCGCGCGTGCAATTCCCCTTTGTACCATCCGGGCTTGTCGCTCAATACGACATTCTCGGTCGGGAGCGGTTTGACCCCGGGCATGCTCGCCGCGTCGAACCGGTCCGTTCCCTGTTCTTCTTCCAGCCGGTCAAGCACCAGATCGTGGTCCGCATCGAAAGACAAAAGGGTTCGGTGCCCGGCACTGCCTTCCGTGAGCGTCAGCGGGAGGCTGGCCATGCCGTTTGGTTCAACCGTTATCTCCCGCACGTCAACAAGCATCGGGACCCCGAGTTCATACACGTACACATATGCCGTGAATTCTCCTGCCGGACAGTCGGCAACGGTCGAGCCCTCGGGCACTTTGAGCAAATAGGCCGGCCCGTCTTCTCCTGCACGCAGGAGGACCTTTCCCGGAAGGTTCCGGCCAATGATGTCGCTCAAATCCACATGCAATTCCCCTCGCGCGGATTCCTGGCCCGTACTAAATATCAGGGGCAGATGCGAGGTTGGTTGTGAAATTTGACTCATGGCCGCCATGTGGTACAATAGAAAACACATGGTGACTACTATGCTTGTCCGGTAAGCAAAAACGCGCACAATTTGTCTCCCGCGTTGGGTGAGAATTCACGTGCTAAACATCTGTGTACTATATTATACATACTGGGCCTTCAGGTAGAAATCTCTACAATTTCGAGTAAATTTGTTCCGCGCAAGAACTGTTCGCATCCGATTACGAGTTTGGTAGGGCCAACTTCACATAAAAGGGTAAACTACAAGCAGGAGGCATCAACAGAAATGCTATTAACTATCGACATCAACAGCAACGTGGCCGTCTATGTCCAAATCGAAAACCAGGTGCAATTTGCCATCGCTTCGGGCAAGCTGAAAGCCAGCGACCAATTACCATCGGTACGCGAGCTTTCGGAGCGCTTGGGAGTGAACCCCAATACCGTTGCGAAGGCCTACCGTGACCTCGAGGTAATGGGACTTCTCTACACGCGCCGCGGCATGGGCGTTTTCGTTAACAAAGGCATCGAAAACAAGTGCCGCGAAGAGTGCCGACAGCGCATCATCGAACGGGTACATGAAACAGTAGCCGAAGCTAAGGCCGCCGGGATGGAGCGGGACGAACTCGTCGAAGCGGTAACGAAAAGTTTCGAACACGATGCCGACCCCTACGGAGATACACCACCGGAAGTCGTTGCATTAGCCAAACTTCGTAGCCGAAACGAATAGCACTTGGTCACATAATCGGAAGAAGGACGGGGCATTGCTTTCTTGTGCGATGCCCCGTTATTATTTTCAGTATTCTTCTTGAAGCGCATTCCTCCCGTTTCTTATCAAGTGAAATTCCCTGCGAAGAGTAGGATATTGTCAACCATTGTTTTTCCATGTTTTCTCGTACAACCAGAGCAATATCTCCATATGTTGCTCGCTTCCAAGTTGTTGCGATGATCACGCTCCCCCGGCTCGGCAGCCGGAATTTGGGCAAGAAAATAGTTGACATATCTGTCCCCAAGGCGTAAAATCAGTGATGGAAGCGAGTTTCTCAGGTGCGGAAGGAGATTCTGAACGCTTCCGGACATCTCATCTAAGGCGGAAAACCGATTGGGGTGTCCTAACGTGATTCTAATCACAAAAGTTGGTGTGAGCTTAGGAAGGCGTTTCACAAGAAACAGGATGGGGAAATCATGAATGCGGGAGTTAAAGTTGGCGCAAGAGACGCCGAGGACAGAATGGTGGAATCATTGAATGCGACGGAATCGCATGCTCCCGGGGGAGAGCAAACTGCGAACGCAAGAGTGCATGAACAGCGGGGAGAACGGCTGACGCATGGGGCCAAGGTTAAGCGCGGACAGTTAAACGCCGTGCAACAGGGGCGGTATGGCACGGGGCCGGCTCCTTATGGTTACCGGCGTGGCAACGATGGAGAAAATCCCCTGGAAGTGGACGATGCCGAAGCGGAAGTTGTGCGTATGATCTTTCGCGAATATCTCAATACGCGCAGCACCGGAAAAGTCGTCGAATACCTGCAGTCCAAGGGAGTCACGACGCGCAAAGGCAACAAGTGGTCGCGGCAGGCGATCTCGATCATCTTGTCGAACCGTACATATCGTGGAAGAGTTAGTTACGGAAATGTGGAAACCCAAGGGCTCCACGAACCCATCATCGAACCGTCGCTTTTTTACAAGGCGAATGCCCTTCGGGAGCGGAAGCGACGTAATCGCGGCGACCAATAGATTCTCAGGCGCCAATTCTTTCCAACGCGGGACGTGGCCGAATGTCCCGCGGTTTTTATTTTGAGCGCCTGAGAGGGACATCCCCCCTCTTGCTCTCAGCCGGGCCCAGGTCACTCGCTTGGCCCACTTCCTTCGGCGGAGCGGTTTTGGCACTGTCATTATGGAAGGTTATAATCGGCTTAGTTACAGCTATTTCCCGGGATGAAATGTTAACCATGGAGACGATTCATGTTGAATCGCGACGAAGCAATCCTGGTGGTAATCGATTTTCAGGAAAGCCTGATGAAGAAGATACCCGTGGCGGAGAGCATTACGCGCGAGGCTCTCCGGCTGATTCGTTTCGCGACAATTCTCGAGCTTCCAATGCTCTGGACCGAGCAGTATCCGAAAGGCCTCGGCCCGACGCGCCCCGACATCGCCGCGGAAATGGAAGGGGTACCGGTCATCGAAAAAACGGCGTTCGGGTGCATGCACGACAGCGGCTTTACCGAATCTCTTGAAGCAACACGACGAAACCAGCTGCTGATTACGGGAGTGGAGACCCACGTCTGTGTCATGCAGACCGCCCTCCAAGCGGCCGAGCGCGGCTCCGAGGTGTTTGTGGTGTCGGACGCTGTCGCCGCGCGCGAAAAAAGACAACATGAGGCCGGCCTGGAACGCATCAAGAACAGTCTCTGCCAGTTGGTCACGGCGGAAATGGCGATGTTTGAGTTGCTCGAGATATCGGGCACCGCGGAATTCAAGAAGTGCCTGCCACTTCTAAAAGGGTGAGAAGGAGATATACCATGGAACATGTTGCAGTAGCAGGTCTGATTGCCGTGTTGGCCGCGGGCGCGGCCGCCGCACCCCCCTTGACCGTTCAGTACGATGACGACGGGATGATAACGGTTAACGGCCGGCGCACCTTGATTATCGGGTCCTACTATGCCGCGAAATCCGACCGGCCGTATGCGGAGCTGGCGGATGCGGGATTCAACCTCGTACGCACCGGCGGCAGTACCGAGGAAATGGATAAAGCCCACGCCGCGGGCGTCATGACCTGGACCAGCGTCGGCACCCTGGACCTCGAGAACCGCGAAACCAGCACCACGAAACTACTCGATAAAGTAAGGGCCATTAAGGACCATCCGGCGTTGGCATTTATCGAGAGTGTCGACGAACCGGCCTGGACCTGGATGAAGGCGGAATCCCGCGTGCCCCCGGAACCTTTCATCGAGGCTTACCCGCTTATCAAAGAAATCGACCCCAAGCACCTGACGTATATGAACCACGCCCCCACGAATCTTGTGAAAACGATGCGAGCCTATAACCCCGGCACAGACATCGTGGCCTGCGACATCTACCCCGTAAATCCAGGCGGATTACGGCCCATGTACGCCCTCTTTGAAGATGGATACCAAGGCGACCTCAACAACAAAACGATCAGCCAGGTCGGCGAATATGTCGACAAAATGCGCCGGGTAACGGGCCCCAACCGCCCCCTGCTCATGGTGTTGCAGGCCTTTGCGTGGGAAGCGCTCCGGAAAGAAGACCGCGACGAAAGCAAGGTCCTTTACCCCACGTGGGAGCAGAGCCGGTTCATGGCGTTCCAGGCGCTGATCAAAGGCGCCAACGGCATCATTTACTGGGGCAGCCACACCATGCCGCAACCGTCGGACTCATGGACCGGTATCAAACGCGTCACCCGCGAGATCGCCGACCTCTCCCCCATCTTGACTATGCGGACCAGCGACCTCGAACCCACAATCGAGTATCACGAAATCGGGCATTCGGTCGATGTCGGGGTACAGTGGCTCGTGAAAGAACACGACGGCGCCCTGTATGTATTCACCTGCAACGCGTACCGGTATCCCTGCCGCGCCACCCTCGGCGGCTTCAGCGGCTGGAATACCTGCACCGTTCTTAACGAAGACCGCATCCTCGAGATCGCCGACGGCCGCATCACCGATGACTGGAACGCCTTCGACGTCCATCTCTACCGTTTCGACAAGTAATCACCTGAGCGCACGGTAGCCGGCAAAGACCGGGATTTCACCACAGAAGCACCAGGGACATCGAGAGGGGCTGGTAGCCACAGGCGGTATGCCCCGCCCTAACGCATCTTCCGCGGTTTGCAGGATGTGCAATTGACTTTCCTCCGGTACTATGGCGTAAGTGCCTCTAGATCATACCGGATTTCGCGCGGCGGCGTGTGGTCCAGCCCCCCTTTTTTTCCTTATGAGTGGCGAGGGATCATGAGGGTAACAAAGCAGGGATGATTCGTGTTCCTCAAACCGCAAGAACAGGCAAAGAACGGTGTGATATGCGGCACCTCGAAAACCGCTCCATGAGCTGGTCAACGTCCGCTGACTCGATAGACAGCTTGGGAACGTATCCGTGCTATCGGTGAAATCCGTGCTGAAGAATTCCCCGTTCTCCTCCGATTGCGCCGAGCGCCTCCTCACTCCGGGGTGGAAAGGCCTTCCTTTTGAGGTCCTGACGGCGCCTCGCGGTAAAACTCGGCTTCGTGGTCAGACAATTCGCCGCGCTCGATCATCGTGCGGATGCGCTCGGTATCAATGTCGCGGGGGCGTCCGGCACCGCCCAGTTCCGAAGGAGCGGAAGCGCTTGGTGTAGCGGATTCGCTTGGGGTCAGGGTGGCAAATACGAACACCACCGCGACCGCACACACACAAACGAGAAATAGGGCATCATTCATCTTCATGGCGGCACCTGTCGCAGCAAATGCAGTCGAGTTCGGTTCCTTTGCGCACGCCGAGGGGGCATTTGCGGGGCTGGATGGGCGGACGCAGGCTTTTGAAAATACGGATGCCATTGCACAAGGACAAAAAGGCGCCGACCGGACAGAGGTTGCGGCACCAGAACCGGCGGTAGACAAGCGAAAGCGCCAAAACGCTAATGCTCAGGAAAAGCACGAACCGGCTAGGCATGCCACTGAAAATGCTGATGAGCGGGTCCGCCTGCAGCACCGCGGGGGCGCGGTAGACGGCAAAAAGGACCGCAAGCAGGAAGAGCAGAAGGTATTTCACCGCGCGACCGTAGCGCCATATTTTTTTACGAGGATCGTGCATCAGGGTTCCGCCTGTTGCGGTTTCGAGCACTTCCTGGGCCGCCCCAAAGGGACAGAGATAGCCACAGTAAAAATTCCCGAAGAGGACCGTGAGAAGTGGAATCGCAAGCACCAAGAACATTGGCGGGCTCAATGTCCACGCCGCCCACCCTCCCGTGACGAGGCTCGCCGCCTGCTGCGTGGAATACTGGAGGTTCAGGTACCATCCGCAAACGACCAATGACACCACCAGAATCCCTCTTCGCACCCAGGCGTTTGGCCGGCGGCGTGCAACAATGGCAGCGAGAGACAAGCCGATAAGCCAAGCCAACCCGGTTACCTCGCCGGACGTGCGCCGCTCGTGGCTCGCCGCCGCGATCGATTGGCCCAGCACCTCGCGAGCAAAACGATTGCCGGCCCGTTCGAGACCGGTCATCAAGGCATTGCAGGTAAGCGTTGCTCCGCTAAGGGCATCCACGCCTTCGAAAGGCTCTGGTTCGAAAATATTTTTTCCCACCAATTTCCGGTGCCACGGCTTCACAAAATCGAGGTAAATCGGAGTTTCTTCCGATTGAATGATGCGGTAGTCGCGCACAATGCCTTCGGCATCCACCGAAACCGCCAGTACGAGGGGTCCCGCATAGCCATACACGTCTCCCGCGAGCGCCCGCGTATCGAAGAGGTATCCTTTGGGTTCTCCCTCGGGGTTCGCCTCTATGAAATACGTTAGCGTGCGGTCCTCTGAAAGCGTAGCCGAGGCCGATTCCAGCTCCGCGGTTTCGTCGGCAAGGGCCCGGACTTCCTCCAACAACCGCTCGGCTCTTCGCGCGGCCCCTGACGCCGAGAGAATATGTGAGCCTGCCAGCATCACCGCCGCGACAACGACAAGAACGTAGGCGGCCGGACGAGCCAGCCGGTCAAACCGGTCTTCCGAGACTTGCCTCACCTGTTGGGCCCCTTGTCCGAGCAACCGAGAGGGCAAATTGAGGGCCAGGAATCCTCCAAGGAGCGCCACGGTGCGCACGGCCCCAAAAAACGGCAGAAAAACCAGGCCGGTTACGAGGGCTCCGACGGCCCCACCGAGATTGTCGAACCCTTCGAGATGCGCGCCGGAGGCGTCGGGCTGCTGGCCCGCTTGCGCAAGGCGGAACGCCCCGATCGGGAAATAAACGCCGGTGAATATCCCGCAGAGGAAAAATGCCGCAAGGAAGAGCGCTTTAGGGACCTCGCCACCTACCCAAACCGTACTCGCAAACAAGACAAGATGAGTTACCAACAAAGCAAGCAATAGCAAAAACGGTTCGGCGCCGTGTTTCGATAGAAATCGGCGCACGGCAAGGCTTCCGAGCCATGCGCCAATCATCACCAAGGCGGAAATGATGCCAATATGCAAGAACAGCGCGCCGTGACGGACCTGATAGAAAAACATGAGTACGATGGACAAGGCCATGCTGGCGAGACCGGTTGTGGCGACAAACATGTAGGTGTCGAATACCGCGGGACTCCCGGTGCCGCCATGCTTAACCAGGAAAACCAAACGACCGGCCGCTACAATGAGCAAGGCCGCCACTACAAGCCATACGCCGCCTTCCAGAATTGCGGGCAACACGTCCGCGGGCCGGAAGCCGCCGCGACGAAGTTCCAGCAATATCCCGAAAAGCAACGCGCGAGGATTACGATCGGTGTTGAGAAGCACCTCGGGGACAAGCGAAGCGCGTGCGTCCTTGTACGCATCAAGTTGTTGCATAATGCGGCCCGGCCGGTAGAGGTCGCGTATGCCCTCGGGAGGGTACCACGGCTGGGCGCCGTCGATTTCACGCCAGCGCCGCTCAAGAAGCATCGGTGAAGTAGTCAGGGTCTCGCCATCGGAAGCGAAGAACCACGAGGATGCGCCGGGTTTGAGCGCGGTGTCCTGAAATGCGGTCTCGAGGGTCGTCATCATGGAAAGGCCCAAGTATGCGGATTCGCTGGCCAGATAGTTGGCTCCACCGGGCACGCGCGTGGCGATGACCCCGCCCGGCCTCAGGGCTCGTTGCGCAGCCTCGAAAAATTCCGCGGTCGAGTAACGATTGAGCACCAGCGTCGTGGTGTCGGGCAGGCTCAGAATAATGAGGTCGTAGCTCGTGGCCGATTCCCGCAGAAAGGTGCGCGCGTCGGTACGGTGAGTCCTCAACTTGTCGGGCACGGTATGCCCGCGCTTTTGCAGGAGGCGTTCCAGGGTCTGCGGATATTCGGGATCGGGATGAAACCAGTCGACCCGTTCGATTTGGGGCAAGCCCGACAGCACGGAACACAAAGGGTAGCTATCGGAACCCAGCACGAGTACACGGGCGGCTTGTGGGCATTGCGGCAGTATCGCGGCGGCATCTTCGGCGCCTTGTGACGTTGTGAAGGGCGTTTCGCACACGCTGCCCCACGCCATGAGGGTAAACTGGCCATTGTGTTCGCCGTACAAATACTCGGCCTGTGCAGTGGTCGCGCGGCCCAGATATCCGGTGGGGAGCAAGCGCCGCCACTGCCGTTGGTTGGTACGGGCAGCCCAATAATCTCCGGCGCCCAGAATGATCGAAAACACGAGCACAATTGCACCCGTTAACCGCAGCACGCCTAGAAAGTTGTTTTGAATCCCCGCCACTAAAAGAACAATAGGGGCCAAAAGAAACACCGTTTCGAGAGGCACAGCGGTAGCAAGCCAAAGGGTTGCCCAAAGGCCTCCAGCGGCGGAGCCAAGCGCTTCGAGCATGTACACCCAGGCCGGGGTCAACTTCGCGGCGGAAAAGTCGTTTCCCACATCCGTTTCCGCGGCCCATCCACAGGCCCAAGTGAAAA
>JAWODE010000018.1:0-4206 GCA_046483455.1 Candidatus Hydrogenedentota bacterium
GGGGACAAACAGCCATGACTCGGGGGCCAGTGTGGCTCGCTATGCCTTCACTGCAAGAGACTTTCACTCTCTACTTCCTGCCGGCTTATCCCGGCGCTTCGGCTGTCCAGCCCGTCCATAAGACCGCCGCGGACGGTTACGTCCGCACTCCTTGTAATAGTGACCGGCGAGGGCGCCGGTCCCACACCGGAAGAGACAAGAATTTTCGAGGTAGGAAAACACGGACAAACACGGACGCACACGGGCCGGCCCTGATCATTTCACCTGAGCCCTTCGGCTCTCTTATACACCATGAAAATCCCGCCAACCACGCTCAGGCAACGGAGGACGGGCATTCCTGCCCGTGGTTAAGATCACCGCGGACGGGTACGTCCGCGCTCCTTGTAATAGTGACCGGCGAGGGCGCCGGTCCCACGCCGGACAAATTTTCGAGGCAGACTACGATTTTTCTCCAAAATTGAGCCCCGTGTTGCTTCATTACACCCACCCACTACCGCCACCATAGCCTCTCTCCGTTAGCCGCACAAGAGAGCTGGGCTGCAAATCCGGCTTTGCTCTCCAAACGGCACAGATCAGGCCAACAGCTCGTTATAAAATGCTATAATTGCGCAAAATACAGCATTTTGCCAATTAAATTACCCTCGTTTCCCAAGACAACCCATCGCGCGATTCTATTCGACACACCGCCGCGCCCAAGGCAACACAGCGCCCATAAAGGTAGAGGCTGGCGACGTTGGCGCTGCGAATCGACGGGGGAGAGAGTTCGCGGGTTGCGGAGGAAAACCGACGCGGCGGCATACCGCCGCACTCCACAGGCTTCCAAAGAGACGGACGCAGCGCAGCGTAGCCGCAGCGCAAAGAGGCATCCAACACGCCAAATTTATGTTTATCCGCAAATGAGAATTGGCCACGCTGGTCTGTTTGATTGGCCCTGCTCATTACGTGCAGATTCTCCGCCGATTAAGAGAAACTACAGGACGTTGACCCGGTTTCGATGATTCTGCTAGGGTTCATTTCCTGTAGAACACATAATTGAATGGGGGATAGCCTTGTCGGTGTTCAGCAAAACTCTCGTTCTATTGCCGGTGTTGGCGATGGTTGCCTCGGTGTGTCTTGCGGACGCGGAAGTGGGTTCCGCCGTCACAATGAAGTGGAGCGAACTGCCCGAACTGCCCGAGCCCATGGGGGGGCAGTTTGCAGGAGTTCACGAAACCTCTTCCGGCGATGTTGCATTGATTGTCGCAGGGGGCACCAAGTGGGAAGGTTCCTTTCTAGCTGACGGCACAAAGCATTGGCTCGACACGATCTATGTGTACACCCTCCCCGAGGGGAAAGGGAAAAAGCCCGGTGTTATCGGCGCCCTTAGGGAATTATTCCGTTTCACCGCAAAGAAACCGCTGAACACGCTGGTGAAAACAGGCTCCTGGCGTGAAGCCGGGCGGCTTCCCGCGCCGCTCTCGTATGGCGCATCCGTCTCGACCGGTAAAGGCGTTGTCTGCGTTGGCGGAATGCACGAAAACACCTATTACGACACGACGCTGTTGCTGCAATGGGATGGCGACACGATCACGCAGTCGAAGTTGCCCCCCCTACCGGAACCTATGGCGCTGGGATGTGCCGCGGCCATCGGCAACGTGGTGTATGCAGGAGCCGGCAAACGCGGCGCGGATACGGACTCCAACGAATTTTGGCGTCTGGACCTCGACAACCCGGTAGCAGGCTGGGAAACCTTAGCCCCTCTGCCTGGGCCTGCCCGCATTTTGCCTGTCGCGTCCGCCCAGGATGGTTCGCTCTACATTTTCTCCGGCGCGGCACTGCGCGAAGATAAGTCGGGACGCGATTACCTGACCGATGCCTATTGCTTCACACCGAAGCAAGGTTGGACCTCCCTCGAGCCTTCGCCCCGTCCCGTTGCCGCCGCGCCCGCCGTCCCATGGGGCGACACCCACATCCTGATTTTCAGTGGCGATGACGGCAAATTGGTGGACCAGATCGCTGAACTGGGTGACGACCACCCCGGCTATCCGCTGGGCGTCCTCGGTTATCACACGGTCACAAGCACATGGACCACGTTCGGGGAAATTCCCGAATCGTTGCTGACCACGCCCGGCGTGGTATTCCAAGAAGGCGCGGTGGTTGCGGGCGGCGAACCCCAACCGGGACACCGCTCGAAGCGGGTGCTCTGGGGAATTCCGAAACGGACGCGAAAGGCCTTCGGGTGGATCGATTACTCCGCCATCGGGGTCTATTTTCTCATCCTGGTGACCATGGGGGTCTATTTCTCGAGGCGCGAAAAAAGCACCAACGATTTCTTCCTCGGCGGCCGCCGGGTGCCCTGGTGGGCGGCGGGCATCAGCATCTACGGCACATTGTTGAGCGCCATCTCGTTTCTGGCGACACCGGCGACGTCTTACAAAGGCAATTGGATATACGCCGTCGGCAATATACTCATGCTGGCGATCGCCCCCATTGTTATCTATTTTTACTTGCCCTTCTTCCGGCGCTTGAACGTTACAACGGCTTACGAGTATCTCGAGAAACGTTTCAACCTTGCTGTGCGCATGTTTGGCAGCACCGCCTTCACCGTTTTCCAACTGGGCCGGATGGGGATTGTGCTCCTCCTGCCCGCTCTGGCACTTTCAGCCGTTACGGGAATCGATCTCCGGCTCTCCATCCTTGTTATGGGCGTATTGTGCACCTTTTATACCGTGCTGGGCGGCATCGAAGCGGTGATCTGGACGGATGTCCTCCAGGTCTTTGTCCTGCTCGGCGGCGCATGGTTGTCGCTGTTTCTCATCAGTTCCTCCGTAGACGGCGGGTTCTTCGGGATGATTCAAACGGGATACGCAGATGGAAAATTTCACCTCGTCACATGGGGATGGGACATTACTCAGAAGGTCTTCTTCGTCGTGATCATCGGGCGCTTCCTCGAAGCCTTGATTCCTTATACAACAGACCAGACCGTGGTACAGCGGTACCTCACAACCTCGTCGGAAAAGCAGGCCGCACGGTCGATTTGGACCGGCGCCATTTTCAGTCTACCGAGCTTTATGGTCTTTTTCGGCATCGGTACCGCCCTCTACGTCTTCTACAAAGAATATCCCGGCCAGTTGGACCCGAACCTGACGACAGACCAAATCTTCCCGCTATTTATCGTGCAAACATTGCCCACCGGGATTGGGGGGCTGGTCGTAGCGGCGGTATTCGCGGCGGCCATGTCTTCGCTGGATAGCAGCATGAACAGTGTCTCGGCGGTATTGGTCACGGATTTCTACCGCCGTTTCTGGGGGGGCGGCGATGAGAAACGCGCCATGTATCTTGCGCGCACGCTGACCATCTTTTTGGGGGTATTTGCCACTCTGATCGCTCTTTATATGGCTGTAAGCGAAATCACCGGCTTGTGGGAAAAATACATGAGCATCATTGGGCTCTTCGGTGGCAGCCTTGCCGGCGTATTCGCGCTGGGTATCTTCACACGGCGCACGCACGGGGTAGGTGCTTTGATTGGCGCCGTGGTGGGCGCCGTTGTCCTGTACTATGTGCAGCGCTACACCCCCCTGAGCTTTCTCCTCTACTCCACCACCGGCATCCTTGTGAGCTTCAGTGTCGGGTATCTGATGAGTATCATCATACCCGCACCGCCCAAAGACGTGCGGGGACTCACTTGGGCCACGTTAGGAAAACGTCCGGACGAGGACTAGCGCGCATTTCTCACAACTCAGGTTCACCTGTGTTGTGAGAAAACGCGCCAACTTGAGTTTACGGAGAACACATCGGACATTTTGCGCGATCACATAGTGTGGGATATTCACAGCCACGTCGAGCGTTGAAGCAAGCGCAACGAGTTCATGCAACATGTGCTACAGGCTCGCCGGCCCGAGGCTGTGAAATATCCGGACTAGACCCAGCCACGCCGGTCCGTTTTGGAAGGAAAGTATGATCTACAACAAGCTAGGAAAATGGGGAGTGCGCATCAGCGCTTTAGGCATGGGTACCGACATGAACTTGGGTGATCGGTGCGACGAAGCCATGTCGCGCAAGATGGTCCGTATCGCCTATGAAACGGGAGTAAATTATTTCGACACGGCAAACGGCTACGGTAACGGCAATGCCGAGACCATGCTCGGCAAATGCCTCGCGGATTACCCCCGCCATGAGCTCTTCGTTCTAACCAAAGTGGGCGGGCGCTGGCAGAAGGGGCCGAAT
>JAWODE010000248.1:0-3064 GCA_046483455.1 Candidatus Hydrogenedentota bacterium
AGCGCCCCGTTCGCACTGCCGCATTACGCCAGTGACGATATCCCTACCCTCAAAGAAATGGAAGAGCAACTCATCCGGCGCGCTCTCGAAAAGCTCGATGGCAACCAGACCGAAGCCGCCGAAAAACTCGGTATCTCCCGTTCCACCCTCTGGCGCAAAATGAAGGAATACGGCATCAACACGGAATAAGAGGGCTCAGAATTGGCCGGAAAGGGAAAGTTCGTCGTATACTTACGGGAAGCATGGATTTGGTGATCAGGAGAGGGAGTCATGCCTGTACAAATTGACATTCCGCACGAAGAGTTGCGCGATTTTTGTCGAGAAAACCAAATCCGCCGGTTGGCGCTGTTCGGTTCGGTGCTGCGTGACGATTTCGGGCCCGAAAGCGATGTTGATGTTCTGGTGGAATTCGAGCCGGGGGCGCGCATTGGCCTTCGCTTTTTTAGCATCGAGGAGCAACTTGCGACTCTTCTGGGGCGCAATATCGACCTTAACACCCCCGGCTTTCTCAGCCAATACTTCCGCGATGAAGTGATGTCTCAAGCTGAGGTGCTCTATGACGCGGCATGACGATAAGGTGCGATTGCGCCATATGCTGGATCATGCCCAGGAAGCTGTGTCCATGGTGGAGGGCAAGACACAAGCGGACTTGGTGGATAATCGAGTCCTTCAGTTCGCCTTGACCAGAGTTGTCGAGATCGTTGGTGAAGCTGCGACTCGGGTCTCACCCGAGACGCAACAGCAACTGAAGAGAATCCCCTGGCCTCAAGTGATCGCGTTGCGTAATCGACTCGCTCACGGTTACGAAGCTGTGGATTTGTATATTCTATGGGAAATCGTGGAGATGGATATGCCTGCGCTGATTCGTGCGTTACAGGAAGCTCTCGCTCTCGACCAATAGTTTCTTATGCCGAACGCTTCCCTTAAAGCGGGCGGGCATAGCATACGACGTGGGGCGCGTGACTGCGAATCATCGCGATTCCCCATGAAACAAAGCCCGTATACGTCGATTTGCAGAAAATTCCCGCGGAACACACATGGAGCGTTGGACTGATCGTTCAAATCCCGACCGATAATTCGGAAAATCCAGCTCTTGGCCCTCTGTTTTCGGCGGCCTGGTAGGTGAATGTGAGAGTCTCGGGCCACTGCTCTCCAGCAGGAATGGGTTCTCCATTCGCTGTCATTAGCAAAGTTACAATGACGTTTATCATAGGTCGGTATTCTTACGACCGCCGGGGGGTTCAGCCGGCGCGGAAACACTTTCCTCCGTTGGTCGGATAATCAACTCCTGCGTGGGATAAGCAAAATCGATTCCTTCTTCTTTGAACCTGCGGAAGATGCCCAAGTTGATGTCTTGTTGAATATCCATGTAGATGTTGTAATCGGGACTCAACACATAATAAACGACCTCAAAATCCAGCGAGAAGTTACCATACTGTTTGAAATGCGCCCGGTCGAAGCGGGTCAAGGAGATCGAGTCGATGGTTTCGCGGATGATCGTGGGGATGCGTTCGAGTTTTTCAACAGGGGTCTCGTAGACGACCCCTAGTCCAAAAGTGATGCGTCGTTCCTTCATGCGCTTGTAATTACGGATGCGGCTACTCGTCAGGTCGGCGTTTGAAAAGACGATTTGTTCGCCCCACAAACTGCGCACCCGCGTCGTCTTGATGCCGATGTTCTCGACCACACCTAACTGATCGCCGACGATGATGAAATCGCCGACCGCGAACGGTTTATCGAGGACGATGGCCACGGAGCAGAAAATATCGCCCAGGATGTTTTGGAGCGCGAAGGCGATGGCGATACCCCCGATGCCCAAACCGGCGATCAGCGCGGTGATTTCGAAGCCAAGATTCTGCAACGCCACTAACAGCGCCAGCGACCAAACCGCCACCTGCGCGGCTAACGAGAGGATGCCGAATGATGATACGCGGCTGGGGTCTTCGCGCCCGCGCCGCAACCGGACGGTGTTGAGATAACTGCGGGTAAATCCGCTGGCGTACAGAGTGGCCTGATAGATGAGCGTCAGCGTCACAATAGGCTTTCCGACAAACGTATCGGCCGCCCGGAGCCATTGGAGAGACAGAAACACGATGACGATGAACAGGCAAGTCTTGCTGGTCTTGTGCAACACCACAAGAAGGAAACGCTGAATCATACGCCCGGACTCGCGCCGCCGTTCGAGTCGGCGGCTTACCACAATGCGCCGCATGATGCTTCGGGTAATAATCAGGGCTATCCAAAGAAGGACAAACGAGCTGCCCGCATAGCCCAAGTTCTCGAGGGTGAGATCCCATTTTTGCAGGCGGAGCAATTCCTGGCGCCATCTTTTTTGCACTTCCTCGAGCGGTGCCTCTTCCGCGGCGCTTTCTTCCGTCTCCGCTTCCGCGGAAGCCGTTTCGTTGCCGGAAGCATTTTCTTCCTCGCTTACGGCTTCCGTGGGTTCTTCCCCAGCAAAGGCAGGCAACGCGATGGAAAGAGGAAGCGCAAAGAAGAGGGTGCCTATCGCAAGAAACAGGAAACTCTTATAAGGGGTTCGCATGGCAGTGACATCTCCTTCTCTCGCGCCATCAAGAACTACGCATAGTATTGGCATACCATAGCCCCGGCCTGTCATGCAAAAGAATGAGCCTCAGGACAATCGCGCACTTAATTCGCCCCTCAAGAACGGTTCTTGTGGCACCGGTGATTTGTATTGTAGTTCAGTCATTTCACCCGCGTTTTTAACTTTGGTGTGGGACCGGCGCCCTCGCCGGTCATTATCCGGGTGTATGAGTACGCTCACCGGAGTTGGAGGACGTCTGCGCGCCTTTCATCGTCATTCCTGCGGAAGCAGGAATCCAGAGGGCTTGCAAAAGGCCCCATGTGGACGCCCACTGGCCCCCTGCTTTCGCAGGGGTGACGGAAGGGCGTAAGCGTGACGGGAGAGGCGCAGGTGTGACGGGAGAGGCGACGGCAGAGCCAGTCCGTAGCGAAATGGAGCAAGGACGGCCTTGAAAGCGTGAGAAGAATTCAACCACGGTCAGCACAGAGCGGGGAAAAACCTCCGTGGTCTCCGTGACCT